>NZ_JBVJKF010000031.1:0-71708 GCF_055585365.1 Streptomyces sp. NPDC053432 | reverse complement strand
CGTCCGACAACGTCAACTCAGCCTTCGGCCGCCCAGTTCGTGCCACCCAACAAGCCTACACATCTGAATGGAATTCCTGACTCAGAAGACTAGGGCCTGTCGTCAAACTCCCGTCGTCGCCCGGAGGGCGGCCCGGGAGACGGGGGAGCCGAGCAGGAGGGGGCGCGCGGTACGGGGTCCGGGCCGGTGGCCGGCGTGACCGTACCCGCCCCCGCGCCCGGCGGGCCGGCCGGCCGACGCGTCGGCGGCGACCAGCGGCGCGACCCCGGCGCTCGCCCGGCCCGCCGCGGGGGCGGCCCCGGTCATCCGGCGCAGGGCCGGGGGCGGAGCCGGGACCGTGGCCGGGGTCGCTGAGCCGGAGGGCGCCGCAGGCCGGCACGCACGGGGCGGGCGCCCGGTCACCCCGAGCGGCCCCGGGCGGCGCCCCGGCCGCTCCACCGAGGTTCACCCCGGGGCCGGCAGCGGGAAGGCGATCTTGAGGGCGTAGGCGGCGACCAGGCCGTAGCCGAGACGGAAGGTCCAGGCCCGGGCGGCGTCGGAGATACGGGCCCCCGCGAGGGAGCCGACGGCGACGAGGGCCTGCTGCCACAGGAGCGAGGCGGCGCCGACCCCGACGAGGAACGCCGCTCCGGCCGCCCCGGCCGAGAGACTCGCGCCCTGGGCGGTGGTGAGGGCGGCGAAGTAGAGGGCGGTGGTGGGGTTGACGGCGGTGAGGCCGACGTACCGCCAGAAGGCCCTGCCCGGCCGGGGCGAGCGCACGTCCGCGGACCGGTGCCCGCCACCGCTTCCGGCCTCGGGGCCCTCCGGGCTCCGACCCGGCCCCCGCTCTCCGGACGCCGGAGCGGCCGGCTCAGGGCATGTCGTCGAACTCCCGTCTGCCCCAGGGCGGCCGGCCATCAGGCCGCGGGCGGCGATCGTGAGGAGGACGAGGGCCGAGGCGAGGCGGACCCAGGCCTCGACCGGGGCTACGTGCGAGGCCACCCAGGGGCCCAGGCCGGTGGCGAGGGCCGCGTAGGCGAGGTCCACCGCCGCGACGCCCGCGGCCGCGGCGATCGCCGTGCGGCGGTGGCGCATCGCCTCCTGGAGCAGCAGCACGCTCATGGCGCCCATCGGCATCGCCACGCCGAGGCCCGCCGCCGCGCCGCCCAGGGTGGGGGAGAGTAGTTCGGTCATGACGGGAGGTTCGGGGGGCCGGGCCCGGGCACGCGGGCGAATACCGGACCCGGCTGCGAGAATCGCGGCATGGACCGCCTCGACAGGGAAATCCTCGGCATCCTGCAGGAGGATGCGCGGATCTCGTACCGGGACCTCGGCACCCGCGTCGGCCTCAGCGCCAACGCCACCGCCGACCGGGTACGCCGGATGCGCCGGGACGGGGTGATCCGCGGGTTCACCGTCGTCGTGGACCCGGCCGCCGACACCCGGGGCGGGCTCGTCGTCTTCATCGACCTCACGCTGCGCCAGGACACCACGAACGAGGAGTTCGAGCAGCGGGTCGCCAAGCTGCCCGGGATCACGGAGGTGGTCCACGTGACGGGGGAGTACGACTACCTCGTACGGGCCCGTGCCGCGGATCCGGCGGCGCTGGACGGGTTGCTGCGGCGGCTCAAGCGGGAGGCGGGGGTGGCGCAGTCGAGCACCCGGATCGCCCTGCGCGCCGCCGCCCGCCCGTCGCGGACGTAGCCCCCACCGCGATCGCCGGTGCGGCTCGAAGGCCGGGGCTCCGCCGCCCCGGACCCCGCGCCTCGAACGCCGGCGGGGCCGGATTCGCCTACAGCGCCGCTTCCCAGGTCACCGTCGTGCCCCTGGTGCCCGATTCCGTGCTGCCGTCGTCCGACACGGTGAGTCCGACCCGGGACGGCGTCGCGTCGATCTCCACGTCGATGGAGGTGACCGCGCTGCGGCGGTGGGCCGCCGCCAGGGCGCTGCGGAGGGCGGCGAGCAGGTCGGCCGCCACCGGGTCGGGGACCAGTGCGTCCACCGCACCCGCGAAGTGCACCGACGGCTGGAAGCCGAGCAGTACCCCCGCCCCGCCCGTCTCGCGCAGGACCCGGCCCCGGAAGGTCGTCGGGGCGTCCGAAGGCGGCTGCTGGAGGGCGAAGATGGCGGTGCGGACCTCCTGGATCGTGGAGTCCAGTTCGTCGACGGCGCGGCTCAGCTCCTCGCCGACCGTGTCCCCGCTCGGCGCGTTCGAGGAGCGCCGCCGCGTGGATTCCAGCATCATCTCCGTCGCGAACAGCCGCTGGACCACCAGGTCGTGCAGGTCCCGCGCGATCCGGTCGCGGTCCTCGTATACCGCCAGCTGTTCCCGGTCGTGCTGCGCGTCCGCCAGTACGAGGGCCAGCGCGGCCTGGGAGGCGAACTGCGAGGCCAGCAGCCGGTCCACCGCGTCGTACGGGGCGCCGCCGCGGGCGCGCGGCAGGGCGAGGGTGCCGATCAGCTGGCCGCCGCTCTGCAGCGGCAGCATCATGCTGGGGCCGAACCGTTCCCGGACGTGCGTGGTCATCCGGGGGTCGGTCGCCGAGTCCTCTATGAAGACCGGCTCGCCGCCCAGCAGTTGCGTCAGGACCGGGCTGCCGGGGGCGATCGCCGTGCCGACCAGGTCCCCGGGGTCCCCGTGCGTGGAGGCGGCCACGATCTCCATGCCCCCCTCGGGGGTGGGCTGGAGCACCACCCCGGCCGCGGCGTCGGCGAGCAGCCGGGCCCGTTCCGCCACGCACATCAGGGCGTCCGCCGCCGGGCGGCCGGCCAGGAGGGTGGTCGTCACGGCGGCGGCGCCCTCGATCCAGCGCTCCCGGCGGCGCGCGGTCTCGTACAGCCGGGCGTTGCCGATCGCTATCCCGGCCTGCGAGGCCAGGACGCGCAGCAGGGCGATGTCCTCCTCGGTGAACGGTCCGCCGCCGCGCTTCTCCGTGAGGTAGAGGTTGCCGAAGACCTCGGTGTGCACCCGGATCGGGACACCGAGGAAGCTGCGCATCAGCGGGTGGCCCGGCGGGAAACCGGCCGCGCGGGGGTCGTCGGTGAGGTCGTCCAGCAGGAGCGGGCGCGGGTCCGTGACGAGGGCGCCGAGCACGCCGGAGCGGCCGTCGGGAAGGTGCGGGATCGCGGCCCTCTGGGCCCCGGTGATCCCGGCGGTGAACAGCGCGGTCAGCCGGACGCGCTCGGGGTCGACGACCCCGAGCGCCGCGTACCGCGCGGAGCACAGCTCGACCGCCGAGTCCACGATGTGCTGGAGGGTGGTGCGCAGCTCCAGCTCGGAGCCGACGCTGAGCACCGCCTCCAGCAGCACCGGGAGGCTCGCGGCCTCGTCCTCGTACTCGTCCTCGGGCTCGTCCTCGTTCTCGGGCTCCGGTCCGGCGTGCGTCATCCGGCCAGCGGGTTGAGAACCATCGGGGCGATCTTCCCTTCGAGCATCGCGCCGAGACCGAGCACGGCGCACACGTCCGGCCGTTCCGCGATGGCCACGGGCATTCCGGTGGCGTCCCGCAGCATCTGGTCCAGCCCGGGCAGCAGGGCGCTGCCACCCACCATCATGATCCCCCGGTCCGTCAGATCGGCCACCAGGTCGGGCGGGCAGTCCCGGAGCACCTTGCCGATGCCGTCGAGCACGGCGGTCAGCGGGGTGCGGATGACGTCGCGCACCGCCGCCGTGTCCACGTGGACGGAGCGGGCCAGTCCGGTGGCCACGTCACGGCCGTGGATCAGCGTGGAGGCAGGCCCCTCGCCGGTGATCCCGGCGCCGTGCAGGGCCAGCTGGAGCGGCCGGACGGCCTGGCTGGGCAGCATCAGCTCGTGCGCGTGGCGCAGGTGCTGGACGACGGCGTGGTCGATGGCCTCGCCGCCGACGGGGACCCGTACGGCGGTGACGATGGAGCCGAGGGAGAGGACAGCCACCTGGGTGGCCGCGGCCCCGCACACCATGATCATCGTCGCGGTCGGCTGCTCCACGGGCAGTCCGCAGCCGACGGCCGCCGCGATCAGGGTGTCGACGAGTTCGACGCGCCGGGCACCGAGCCCGACGAGGGTCTCCACGGCGGCCCGCTGGGCCAGCGGGTCCGCGTCGTGCGGGGTGCAGGCGGCGGCCCGCAGCCGGGGCTTGCGGCGCAGGGCGCGGCGCAGCTTCTCGCCGAGCAGGTGACGCAGCATGCGCTGGGCCATCTCGATGTCGACGACGGTGCCGCCGGAGACGGGGCGCACGACCCGGATGTAGTCGGGCGTGCGGCCGGTCATCCGCTCGGCGAAGGTCCCCACGGCGATGAGTGCGCCGGTCCGCGTGTTCACCGCGGCGCAGCTGGGCTCGTCGACCACGAGGCCGGCGCCCTTGACGTACACGCGGGTCCTTGCCGCCCCCAGGTCGACGGCGACGTGGCAGCGGCGCAACTGCTCAAGACTGACGGTCACGGCAGATCCTCCCGAGAGCGCTGACGCAAGAAGACCGGCGGAACTGCCGGTCGCTTTTCATATCATCTCGGGCATTTCGGGCTTACCGCCCGTTGGGCTGCGCCGGCCGGGGGGTGTCCCGCAGCTGCAAGGGGGTGGATTTATGTACCGACAGGCAGCACCATGCCCGCACCGCACGCGCTACTCACGCGTAACAAGGTAAAGGGGACCCGATGCTGACGACCCGCCAGAGGATGCCGGCGCTCCTGACGCTCTGCTTCGCCCTGCTCGCGCCCCCGGCCGCCCATGCTGCCGCCGGCCGGGCCGCGGACGGGAGCCCCGAGCGGGAGTCGTCGCACCGTCCGGTGGTCTTCGTGCACGGCTACAACGCGGACCCGGGCGTCTGGGGGTCCCTCCGCGAGGACCTGCGGGCCGACGGGTACACCGACTCGGAGCTCTTCTCCTTCGGTTACGACACCCACCAGTCGGTCAACGAGGTCCTCTCCGGCCGGCTCGCCGCCTACGTCGCGGACGTGCGCCGGCAGACCGGCGCCGCCCGGGTCGACGTCGTCGCGCACTCCTTCGGCTCGCTGGTGAGCCGCTGGTACGTGAAGTTCGGCGGCGGCGGGGACGCCGTGGACCACTGGGTCTCCCTGGCCGGACCCAACCACGGCACCTCCACCGCGTGGGCCTGTGCCCTGTGGGACCAGGCCTGCCGGGACATGACCCCCGGGTCGTACGTGGTGAAGAACCTGGGCAGCGGCGACGAGACCCCGGGCGCCGTGAAGTACGCGACCTTCTGGTCCAACTGCGACGAGGTCGTCAACCCGGACTCCAGCGTCCCCCTCGCCGGGGCGGTCAACACGCCGGTGGGCTGCCTCAAGCACAACGACCTGCTCGGCGACGACGCCACCTCGGCGGGCGTACGGGCCTTCCTCACCTCCTGACCCACCGCACAGGCTTTCGCAGCACCCCCCAGGGGGTGTTGCGAAAGTCCCGCACGGCGCCCACGGCGCCCGGCACGCACTCTCGCCGCACCGGCCGAAGCCCCGAGTACGCCCAGTACGAGGACCTTCGCCCGGCACGCCGAGAGCACGCACCGGACACCGCGGGCACCGCACAGGACTCCAGCAACACCCCCTAGCCGGCCGGGGCCGAGACGCGCTGGAGCAGGCCGTAGGTGAACTCCGCCACGCACGGTCCGCCCGGCGCGTCGAAGGCCAGCCGCCAGCGCGTCGGTGCGGTGCCCTCCATCGGGCGGACCGGTGCGAAGGCCCGCGCCACCTCGTCCACCGTCGCCGACCACGGCCGCAGGTCCGCGGCTGACTCCAGTACGGGCCCCCGCGCGCCCGGGGCCCGTACCAGCCACTCGTTCCACACCGCCCCGTCCGGTGCGGCCAGCACCTCGAAGCGCAGGTCGGGCCAGAGCGGCACCGGCCACAGCAGGGCCTCGCACTCCAGGTCGCCGATCGTGCGACGTTCGGCGGACTCGGGCGGACCCAGCACCGAGCGGTAGCGGGCCAGGGCGCCGCGGGAGCGGGGCGAGCGGACCATCGCCTGCCAGCGCTTGTTGGCCTCGCGCTGGTCCGCGAGGGAGGCGCCGAGCCTGCGGCGGGCCTCGTCCGCGAGGTCCGGCTGGAAGTCGGCCATCCGCCGCAGAAGCACCAACTGGAAGGCCGTGGAGCCGAAGGACGTCATGGAGGAAACGATTCCACACAGGATCCTTACGTTCTCGGGATCTTTATGTTGCCGGGGAGCACGTAGCCTGCGGGCGCCATGAACTTCTGTCACGCCTGCCAACGGCACCTCAATGGCGCACTGGCGTGCGCCGGATGCGGGACCCCGGCCGAGTACCTGAGCGCCGCCCCGCCGCCCGCCGGGGGCCCGGCGGCGTCCGGTCACGCGGTGCCACCCGGTCACGCGGTGCCGCCCGTGCCCGAGGCGCCGACCGCGCTGGCCGACGTGTTCGCGGACGAACTCGTCACCCTGTCCGTCCCGAACGAGCGCAGGGCCGGGGCGCGCCGCCGCGCCGAGCGCCGCCGGCGCAGCCGCATGGCGCTGACGGTCACCCTGGGGGTGCTGCTCGCCACCGCGGCCTCGCTGGCGGTGGTCCGCATGACGGGGGACGGGACGCGCACCGACCGCGCCTCCGAGGTGGTGCTCACCGACGACGGCCCGCAGCAGCCCGCCCCGCTGCCGGACCTGCCGACCTCGGGTGCGCCCTCGGCGCCCGGTGGCAAGGCGACCGCGAAGGCCGCCGCCGGCCCGGCGAAGACGGCCGCGCCCGTGAGCCTCACGCCCGGACCGACGGCCTCCGTCCCCGAGCCGAAGCTGTCTCCGACGCCCTCGGGCACCCCGAGCCCGTCGAAGTCCGGAAAGCAGAACGGCAAGGGCAAGCCCTCGCCGGGCGGGAGCGCCTCGGGCAGCCCGACGTCCACGCTCACCGCGGGCCCGGTCCCCAGCCCGACGCCGTCGCCGACGAAGACGAAGTGCGGTTCGTGGTGGAACCCGCTCTGCTGGTGACCCGGGGGATCAGTCCAGCATCCGCTTGAGCAGGTCCCGCAGGACCGCCCGTTCCGCCGGGGACAGCCCGGCCAGCGGCTCGCGCGCGAAGTCCAGCGACTCGCGCAGCCGCTCCGCGGTCTGCCGTCCCGCCTCCGTGGGCGCGGCCAGCTTCACCCGGCGGTCGGCGGGATCCGGGTGCCGCTCGACCAGCCCGCGCGTCTCCAGCCGGTCCACGATCCCGGTCACGTTCGACGGCTCGCAGCGCAGCTTCTGCGCGATGCGGCGCATGGGCATGGGCTCCAGGGCGAGCATGTTGAGCACCTTGGCCTGCGCGCCGGTCAGCTGGTGGCTGGCGGCCGCGTGCTCGTACTCCATGTGGTACCTGGCCACCACGTCGCCGATGAGCTCGACGACCTCGATGGTCACTGGGTCTGTGCGACGACTGGGCATGCATCCAGGGTACCGACTTACTTGACAACATGAAATATCCAGGCGCATGGTTGTTTCACCTAGTGAAGCAATCCCGTTCTTACCAGGAGCGCCGCATGTCTGAGATCCCCGCCGTGAGCCGCGAGTGGCACCTCGTCCGTCGCCCGCAGGGCTGGCCCGTCGCCGAGGACTTCGCCCTGCGCGAGGTGCCCGTGTCGGCCGAGCCCGCCGCCGGCCGGATCCTCGTACGGAACCTGCACATGTCCGTGGACCCGTACATGCGCGGCCGGATGAACGACACGAAGTCCTACATCCCGCCCTTCCAGCTCGACGAGCCGATGCAGGGCGGCGCGGTCGGCGAGGTCGTCGCCTCCAACGCCGAGGGCTTCGCGGTCGGCGACCACGTGCTGCACATGCTGGGCTGGCGCGAGTACGCGGAGCTCGACGCGAAGCACGCGACCAAGGTCGACGCCTCCCTCGCCCCCCTCTCCGCCTACCTCGGCGTCCTCGGCATGCCGGGTCTGACCGCCTACGCGGGCCTCTTCGAGGTCGCCTCCCTCAAGGAGGGCGACTCCGTCTTCGTCTCCGGCGCCGCCGGAGCGGTCGGCAGCCTCGTCGGCCAGTTCGCCAAGATCAAGGGCGCCTCCCGGGTGATCGGCTCCGCCGGCTCGGACGAGAAGGTGACGCTGCTCACGGAGAAGTACGGCTTCGACGCCGCCTTCAACTACAAGAACGCCCCCGTCGCCGAGCAGCTGCCCGCCGCCGCCCCCGACGGCGTCGACGTCTACTTCGACAACGTCGGCGGGGACCACCTGGAGGCCGCGATCTCCTCGATGAACGTGCACGGCCGGGCGACCCTGTGCGGCGCCATCGCCGGCTACAACGACACCGAGCCCGCCCCCGGCCCGCGCAACCTGATGATGGTCATCGGCAAGCGGCTGCGCCTGCAGGGCATCCTCGTGGGCGACCACGCCGGGCTCCAGCAGCAGTTCGTCCAGGACGTCGCCGGATGGCTGCGTTCCGGTGAGCTGCGGTACGACGAGACGGTCGTCGAGGGCGTCGAGAACGCGACGTCCGCCTTCCTGGGCATGCTCCGCGGCGAGAACACCGGAAAGATGATCGTTTCTTTCACCGGTTAGTCTCTCTGTACACCGTCGTGACCGTGGGCGCGAGTCGCGACGATTACCAGGAGGATTTCCCTACATGTCCATCCAGCAGTCCGACGTCGCGTACACCGCTGTCGCCACCGCCGAGAACGGCCGTGACGGCCGCGTCGCCACCAACGACGGCCAGCTCGACGTCGTCGTGAACCCGCCGAAGGAGCTCGGCGGCAGCGGCGCCGGCACCAACCCGGAGCAGCTGTTCGCCGCCGGCTACAGCGCCTGCTTCCAGGGCGCCCTGGGTGTCGTCGCGAAGAACGTGAACGCCGACATCTCCGGCTCCACGGTCACCGCCGAGGTCGGCATCGGCAAGAACGACGAGGGCTTCGGTCTGATCGTCAAGATCTCCGCCGTGATCCCGAACGTGGACGCCGCCACCGCCAAGGAGCTCATCGAGAAGGCCCACGAGGTCTGCCCCTACTCGAAGGCCACCCGCGGCAACATCACCGTCGAGCTCGCCGTCTGATCCGGCACCGCTCACCGAAGGCCGCACCCCCGGGGGTGCGGCCTTCGCCGTTTCCCGGCCCCCATAAACTGCCGCCATGCGTGATCTTGCGGAGGGGTTCCGGTACCTGCTGGCCGGACAGGGATGGGTGCTGCGCCACGGCCGGTGGCTGGGCTTCGGGCTGCTGCCCGGGCTTGTCTCGCTGGTCCTCTACGCGGGCGCGCTCATCGGGCTCGGCTACGGCGCGGACGACTTCACCGCCTGGTTCACCCCCTTCGCCGACGACTGGGGCTCGCCCTGGCTCGCCCTGTTCCGGGGCTTCCTGACCTTCCTGGTCTTCGGCCTCGGCCTCTTCCTCGCGGTCATCACCTTCACCGCCGTGACCCTGCTGATCGGCCAGCCCTTCTACGAGTCCCTCTCCGAGCAGGTCGACCGCAGCGAGGGCGGCGAGGCCCCCCGGTCCGGGCTGCCGCTCTGGCGGGAGCTGTGGATCTCGGCCCTGGACAGCCTGAAGGTGCTCGGCCGCGTCGCCCTCTACGGGCTGCTCCTCTTCGCCCTCGGCTTCATCCCCGTGATCGGGCAGACCGTCGTCCCGGCGCTCGGATTCTGCGTCTCCGGCTACTTCCTGACCCAGGAGCTCACCGCCGTCGCCCTCCAGCGCCGCAAGGTCGAGCTGCCCGAGCGGCTGGTCCTGCTGCGCTCCCGCCGGATGGTGGTGCTGGGCTTCGGAGTGCCGCTGGTGCTGGCGTTCCTGGTACCGCTGGTCGCGGTCTTCCTGATGCCGGGCGCGGTGGCGGGGGCCACGCTCATGGTGCGGCACCTGATGCAGGCCGACGAGGAGCCCGCCGGGCCCGCCCCGGCCCCCGAGGGCGCCCCCACCGGCTTCGGCCCTCCCCCTCCCGCGTACCCGTGACCCCTTGGCGGCCTACGCGCGTGGCTGCACCCACAGGGCCTCGCCGACCGCGCACAGGTCGCCCGCGGCAGTCGCCAGGGCCGTGCCCACCGTGTACTTGCGGCCCGAGCTCTCCAGCAGCCAGGCGTACGACACGAGCCCCTCGCCCACCGGCACCGGCCGCAGCAGCCGGGCGGTCAGCGCGGCCGTGACCGCACCGGCCGGGCGCCCGTCGAGCAGTCGTCCGGCGGCGTTCCCCGGGCAGTCCAGGGCGCCCCACACCAGCTCGGCCGGCAGCAGCCCGTCGGCGCCCGCCAGCTCCCGGCCCGGGGTCCAGGCGGTGGCGACCATCCCGCCGCCCGGCACCGCCCCGCAGTGCAGCCGCAGCCCGGTGGCGGGAGTGCGGTCCAGGCCGCAGCCGAAGCAGTCGACCTGCCCGTCCGGCGGGGCCGCCCGGTACGCCTCGGCCGCAGCCGAGGCCCGCTCCCAGGAGGGCGCCGCCGGGGCGCCGGCCCCCTCGAACGCGGCCGGGCTCGCCGCGGCCAGCAGCAGCCCCTGCGCGTCGGTCAGCTCGCAGCCGCCGCCGGCGCTCCCGGCGAGCCGGACGGGTGCTTCGGTCGGCACGGGCCGCCGGAAGTCGACCCGTACGGTCCCCGCGGTGGCGCGCCGGGCCAGCAGACCCGCCACATAGCCGCCGTAGGCCACCCCGGGATAGCCGTGGAGGTGTTCCGGAACCGTGATCGTCTCGAAGGCGAAGGCACTCATACCGAGCACCTCATCACATCGGCCGTCACCACGGACGGCGTACGGTCGTCCGCCTCGGCCAGCAGCTCACCGCCCGGCCCCCACACCGCCGCGCCCCCGCAGCCCGTCCAGGGGCCCGCGGGTCCCACGTGGTTGGCCAGGACCACGTACAGGCCGTGCTCCTTCGCGATCCCCGGGTAGAGGGCGGCGCGCTCCCCGGCCCCGCCGCCCGTCCCGTACAGGGAGCTCGCCAGGTGCACCCGGCAGCCGTCGGCGGCGCCCCGGCCGGTCAGTTCGGGGAAGTGGTTGTCGTAGCAGATCCCCAGCGAGAAGCGGATCCCGCCGAGCTCGAAGCGGCCGTCGGCCGTCCCCGGCACGAAGACGTCCCGCTCGTGCTCGTACAGGTGCTGCTTGAGGTACGTGGTCACGTGCGCGCCGTCCGCGTCGTGCACCAGGGTCGCGATGGCGGGCCGCGGGCCGCCGCTCGGCACGGCGACGTTGACCGCCGTGGCGATCCCCGCGGAGCGCAGCGGGTCCAGCCGGGGGTCGTCGGCGCCCGTCCACAGCCCGGGACCGGCGGCCAGGGCGGCCAGTTCGTACCCGGTCAGCGTGAACTCGGGGAAGACGACCAGCCCGGCGCCCTGATCGCGGGCCGCCACGGCGAGCGCGGCGGCCCGTGCGGCGTTGGCGGGGACATCGGCGGGTACGCAGGTCAGCTGCGCTGCGGCGATCTTCACACGGCTCAGCATGCCAGCCCGGCGGCGGCCTCCTTCGGCAGGGCCGGGAAGGCCGTGGCCGCCGGGGAGGAGGTGATCCCGCCGCGCGGAGCCTCTAGGGGGTGGGCGCCGCCTGGGCCGTGGGAGCCGGGCCCCCCGGAAGGCCGCCGCGGGTGCGCACGAGGGCCAGTTCCGTCAGGTTGAGGACGGTGACCAGAGCCGTCAGGAGCGCCAGGGCGCCCAGCGAGGGCAGCAGCGCGGCCGGCGGCAGCAGCGCCAGGGCGACCGCGGCGGCCACCAGCCGGGTCACCGACCAGGACCGGAACAGGTGCCAGCGCGTGTACCCGAAGGTGGCGAGGTAGAGGGCGCAGCCCCCGTACAGCAGGGCGGCCACGCCGAGCGGGAGCCGTTCGCCGGGGTGCGCGACGGCTTCCGCCATGCCGACGGCCACGGCGATGACCGAGGCGATCAGCGAGAGGTGCCCGTACGAGAGGACCTGCCGGGCCACGTCGGCCCGTACGGCCGCCGTCTCCAGCCCGTGCCGGACCGCGTTCGCCGCCAGGTGGAAGTACACCCACCACAGGCTGCAGACCAGGGTGAAGGCCACGGCGACGGCCGCGAGCGAGCCGGCGCCGAGCTCGGGGGCGGAGGCCACCGGGGCGCCGACCGCCACGATCGACTCGCCCAGCGCGATCATGACGAACAGGCCGAACCGCTCGGCGAGGTGCCCCGATTCGAAGTCCAGGCGCATCATGTTGCGGCGCGTCAGCCGGGGTGCCGCCAGGTCCACGGCGGCCGCCAGCGCCCACAGCCCGCTCCGGGCGCCTCCGTCGAGGAAACCGCCGACCAGCAGCAGAGGGCCGCTCATCAGTACCGACAGGACGGCCGGAGTGGGCGTCGGGCGCCGTCCCGGGACGTGCGCCAGCGCCGCGAGCAGCAGGCGGGCGCAGAAGTAGGCCCCGGCGAACAGCGGCCCGCGGTCCCCGAAGGCCTCCGGCAGGGCCAGTGCCATCATCAGGCCGCACAGTCCCGCCGCGAAGAGCGCGATCCGGTTCAGCGGCCGCTCCGCGTCATGGGTGTTGGAGTACACGGTGTTGCCGACCCACACCCAGTAGATCGGGATGAACGCGATCACGGCCCGTCCGGTGCCGCTCCAGCCGTGGTCGTGGTGGAGCAGCGCCGACACCTGTGTCACGGCGAACACCAGCACCAGGTCGAAGAACAGCTCCGACCACGCGACCTTCTTCTCGGTCTCCATCCCAACCCCCCGGTAGCCCGTCGGGAGAAGGATGCACGGGCGAATGCGGCGGCTATGCGGCGGGGCCCCGCAACAGCCTGAGGAAGGAGCGGAACGCGGCCGGCATGTCCACCGACTCCGGGGCGAGCAGCCACTGGTACTGGATCCCGTCCATGACGGCCGTCAGCAGCGGGGCCGCCTCCTCCGGGGTGAGGCCCGACGGGAGACGGTCGCCGAACTCCCTGCGCAGCAGCGAGGCCATCTCGCGCCGGACCTGCTCGTAGCGCTCGGTGAAGAACGCGCGGGCCGGATGCTCCTCGGTGACGCTCTCGCCGAGCAGCGCCGAGAAGGTCTGCACGATCCCCGGGCGCATGGCGTTGTACTCCACCAGCGAATCCAGCAGGTCCAGGCGCCAGCTGTCGGCCGAGACGCGCGAGCCGCCGCCCGTGTCCCACCGGTCGCGCTCCTCCAGCACCGCGACGAGCAGGGCCTCCTTCGTCGGGAAGTAGTGCAGCAGCCCCTGCTGGGTCAGGCCCACGCGCTCGGCGACGGTGGCCAGGGCCGCGCCCCGGTAGCCGCGCTCCGCGATCACTTCGAGGGCCGCGAGGACGATCTCCTCGCGGCGCTCCTCGCTCCTGGCTCGGACCATCCGCGCACCCCTTCCCTTGGCAGCCTCCACAGGACCGTACGGCATCCCAGTATCACGAAAATATCACGAACCCTACCGTTCAACAGGGAACGGGTCCACGATGGGGGCACCGCACAGCACCCGCACCGCAATCGACGAGGAGGCACGGCCGTGACCGATGCCGATCAGGCCCGCGAGCAGATCCGTGAAGACGCCGTGGAAGCGGCCCTGGACAAGCTGGACCTCGACACCAAGGCCCGCCTGCTCTCCGGGCAGGACATGTGGAGCCTCCCCGGGATCCCCGAGATCGGGCTGAAGTCCCTGGTCATGTCCGACGGCCCCATCGGGGTCCGCGGCGTGCGCTGGACCGCCGACGACCCGTCCGTGGCCCTGCCCTCGCCCACCGCGCTCGCCGCCGCCTGGGACCCGGAGCTCGCCCGCCGCGCCGGCCGGCTCCTCGCCCAGGAGGCCCGCCGCAAGGGCGTGCACGTCCTCCTCGCCCCCACCGTCAACCTGCACCGCTCCCCGCTCGGCGGCCGCCACTTCGAGTGCTACTCCGAGGACCCCTACCTCACCGGCGCCGTCGGCAGCGGCTACGTGAACGGCGTCCAGGACGGCGGGGTCGGCACCACCGTCAAGCACTTCGTCGGCAACGACGCCGAGACCGAGCGGTTCACCGTCGACAGCGTCATCGCCCCGCGCCCGCTGCGCGAGCTCTACCTGGCGCCCTTCGAGGCCATCGTCGAGGGCGCCCACCCGTGGGGCATCATGACCGCCTACAACCGGGTCAACGGCACGACGATGACCGAGCACCAGTACCTGGTGAACGACGTCCTGCGCGCCGAATGGGGATTCGACGGCTACAACGTGTCCGACTGGATGGCCGCCCGGTCCACCACCGGGGACATCCTCGGCGGCCTGGACGTGGCCATGCCCGGCCCGCAGACCGTCTACGGGCCCGCCCTCGCCGAAGCCGTCCGCGCCGGGGAGGTCCCCGAGTCCGCCGTCGACACCGCCGTCCGCAACGTGCTGCGCCTCGCCGCCCGCGTCGGCGCCCTGGAGGGCGCCCCCGCCGCCGTCGGGCAGCTCCCCGCCCCGGTCGACGGGCGGGCCCTGGCCCGCGAGCTCGCCGCCCGCGGCTTCGTCCTCGTACGCAACGAGAACGGCACCCTCCCGCTCGACCCCTCCGCCGGCACCGTCGCCCTCATCGGCGCCGCGGCCCGCGACGCCCGCGTCCTCGGCGGCGGCAGCGCCACCGTCTTCCCCGAGCGGATCGTCTCCCCGCTCGACGGCCTCACCGCGGCCCTCCCCGAGGGAGCGCTCACCTACAGCGTCGGCGCCGACCCCTCCGACGAACTGACCCCCGCCGACAAGGGCTTCGAACTCCGCGCGATCTGCCGCGACGCCTCCGGCGCGGTCGTCGGCGAGGGCAGCCTGCCGACCGGCCAGGTCCAGTGGATCGGCGACGACCTGCCCGCCGGCGCCGACTACACGAACATGGCGAGCATCGAGGTCACCGGCACCTTCCTGCCGCGCGAGAGCGGCGAGCACGCCTTCGGCACCCGCGGTCTCGGCGCCTTCACCCTCGCCGTCGACGGCGAGCGGCGCTGGGAGGGCGTCCAGGAGATGGGCGACGAGGCCGACCCCTTCGAGGCCTTCTTCGGCGCCCCCAGCGAGCGGACCCGCGTCACCCTCACCGAGGGCGTGCCCGTCGAGGTGTCCCTGACCTACCAGGTCCCCGACACCAGCGGGCTGCCGATGCGGGCCATCATGTTCTCGCTGCTCCACCTCGGCCCGCGGCGCGAGGCCGACGAGCTGATCGCCGAGGCCGTCGAAGCCGCCCGCGCCGCCGACACCGCCGTCGTCGTGGTCGCCACCACCGAACGCGTGGAGTCCGAGGGCTTCGACCGCACCGACCTCGCGCTCCCGGGCCGCCAGGACGACCTGGTGCGGGCCGTCGCCGCCGTCAACCCCAACACCGTCGTCGTCGTCAACGCCGGCTCCCCGGTCGAACTGCCCTGGCGCGAGGACGTCGCCGCCGTGCTCCTGACCTGGTTCCCCGGACAGGAGGGCGGCGCCGCGCTGGCCGACGTACTCCTCGGCGACAAGGAGCCGGGCGGGCGCCTGCCCACCACCTGGCCCGCCCGCCTCGCCGACGCGCCCGTCACCGAGGTCGTCCCCACGGCCGGGCGCCTGGAGTACGGCGAGGGCCTGTTCATCGGCTACCGGGCCTACGAGGCGCGGTCCGTGGAGCCCGCCTTCCCCTTCGGGCACGGCCTCGGCTACACCGACTGGGCGTACGAGTCCCTGGAGGTCACCCCCGGCACCGTCCGGGTCCGCCTCACCAACACCGGTACCCGGCCCGGCCGCGAGGTCGTGCAGATCTACCTGGCCCCCGTCTCGGACTCCGTGGAGCGCCCGGCGAGCTGGCTGGCCGCCTTCGCCGGGGTCGAGGCGGGCCCCGGCGAGAGCGTCGAGACCGAGATCGCCCTGCCCGCCCGGGCCTTCGAGATCTGGGACGAGGAGGCGCGCGGCTGGCGGCGGATCGGCGGCACCTACGAGGTCCGCGCGAGCCACTCGCACGGCGACACGCGGCTGAGCGCGACGCTCGACCTCGCGTGACACGCCGTATGGCCGGAAATCACCCCTGCCGGGGTCGATGAGAAGCCGGACCGGGGGCAGGCCCTGACACCTGCTCCCGGTCCTTCGTTCATACGAGCGTCAACGCGGCGGCTCCGCGGCCGTCACCTGTCGGTGCGCCAGTTCCGCCAGCCGCGCCTGCCCGTCCTTGCCCGGATGGAACCAGTCCCAGCGGCTCAACTGCTCCGCCGAGAAGGGGTACTGGAACACCGCGCCGCCGTCGTAGCGGCACAGCGCGTCCTTCGCGCAGACCTCGCGCAGCACCTCGTTGTACTCCACCACCCGCGCCCGCACCTGCTCGCGCCGGGCCGTCGCACCCGAGCCCGCCGACAGCGGGTCGGCGAGCATCGACTGACAGATGCCCAGCTTCCAGATCTGCCGCACCATCGGGCTGTCCTTGCCCTGCTCCCACAGCCGCTGGAGGTCCGGCACGCTGGAGACGTACACCTGCGAGGTGGGCGAGGCGGCCCGCAGCCCGGCCAGGGTCTGCTCGAAACCGGCCCGGAACTGCGCCACCGGCGTCATCGACGAAGCCGTGGGCCGGCAGGCGTCGTTCGAGCCCACCATGACCGTGACCAGGTCGGGCCTGTGCCGGGCCGCCTCCGCCATCTGCCCCGGCAGGTCCGCCATGCGCGAGCCGGTCACCGCGAAGTTCCAGCTGCGCCCGGGGGCCTCCACGTCCCCGATGAGGCGCGTGGCCAGGGAGCGCACAGCGGGGTCGTTGCCCGTGGCCCAGGAGACCTCGGGGCAGTCGGCCAGTACCGAACAGGCGTCGAAACCACGGGTGATCGAGTCGCCCACCGCCGCGATGGAGGCGGGAGCCGTGTTCCAGCGCGGCCCGGCGTGCGCCTCCCGCTTGCCCCCGCCGCCCGACGCGCCCGGGCCGCACCCCGTCACGGCGCCGGTCAGCAGCACGGCCGTCGCGCCCGCGCCCGCGAATGCGCGGCGTGCGCGGCGGCGTGCGGGGGTGGTGCGCATGGGAAGGTCCCCTCCTGGTCGTCCCCGTGCCCCACGGGGGTCCTGCTGAGTGAAAGCTCTGTGTTCGCGGGCTCCGGAGCGACCGTACGTCACACCAGGACCCCTGGCGCACGGTAGCTTTTTCCCGTGGCGTTTCGGCCGCAAGTCCCGTAGCGCAATGTCAAATAATTTCCGTTACATTACATCACGTCACATACTGTCCGTTTTCTGGAGTTTATTCCCGACCTCGTCCCACACTGGAGGTCCCGGTGACGACACGTGGAGTTCTGTACGTGCATTCCGCACCGCGTGCGCTCTGCCCGCACGTGGAATGGGCTGTTGCGGGAGTGCTCGGGGTGCGGGTGAACCTCGACTGGATCCGTCAGCCCGCCTCCCCCGGAACCTGGAGAGCCGAGTTCTCCTGGCAGGCCGAAGCGGGCACCGCATCGAAGCTCGCCTCCGCACTGCGCGGCTGGCACCTGCTGCGCTTCGAGGTGACCGCGGAACCGTGCCCGACCGCCGAGGGCGAGCGCTACAGCTCCACCCCGGAACTGGGCATCTTCCACGCCGTCACCGGCATGCACGGCGACATCCTCATCCCGGAGGACCGGCTGCGCGCCGCCCTCGCCCGGTCGGCGCGCGGTGAGACCGACCTGGAGGCGGAGATCGCCAAGCTGCTCGGCAAGCCCTGGGACGACGAACTGGAGCCCTTCCGCTACGCGGGCGAGGGCGCCCCGGTCCGCTGGCTCCACCAGGTGGTCTAGGACATGGAGAAGGGGCCCCGCCCGGCAGTCGCCGGGCGGGGCCCCTTCTCCATGTCCTACGACATCACACGCTGCGGAAGGCGAGCGTCACGTTGTGACCGCCGAAGCCGAAGGAGTTGTTGATCGCGGAGATCGGGCCGTCGGCCGGCAGCTTGCGCGGCTCGCCCACGACGATGTCCGCGTCGATGTCGTCGTCGAGCGCGTCGACGTTGATCGTCGGCGGGGCCAGGCGGTGGTACAGCGCCAGCACGGTCGCGACGGTCTCGATCCCGCCCGCGCCGCCCAGCAGGTGACCGGTCATCGACTTGGTCGCGGAGATCGCGATGTGGTCGAGGTCGTCGCCCAGGACCTTGCGCAGGGCCTTGATCTCGGCCGTGTCACCCTGCGGGGTGGACGTGGCGTGCGCGTTCACGTGGACCAGCTCGGCCGGGTCGAGACCCGTGTTGTCGAGCAGGTTCTGCACGGCGGCCGCGACACCGCGGCCCGTCGGCTCCGGCTGCGCGATGTGGTGGCTGTCCGCGGACAGGCCCTGGCCCAGCACCTCGCAGTAGACCCGGGCGCCACGCGCGGCGGCGTGCTCCGCGGACTCCAGGATCACCACGCCGGCGCCCTCGCCCAGCACGAAGCCGTCACGGGCCTTGTCGTACGGGCGGGAAGCCGTGGTCGGGCTCTCGTTGTTCTTGGACATCGCCATCATGTTGGCGAACGCGGCGATCGGCAGCGGGTGGATCGCCGCCTCGGTGCCGCCCGCGACGACCACGTCGGCGCGGCCGGTACGGATCATCTCGACGGCGTAGCCGATGGCCTCGGCGCCGGACGCGCAGGCGCTGACCGGAGTGTGCACGCCCGCACGGGCGTTGACCTCGAGGCCGACGTTGGCCGAGGGGCCGTTCGGCATGAGCATCGGGACGGTGTGCGGGGAGACCCGGCGCACACCCTTTTCCTTCAGTACGTCGTACTGGTCGAGCAGGGTCGTCACGCCGCCGATGCCGGAGGCGATGACGGTGCCCAGGCGCTCGGGGACGACGGACTCGTCCTCGCCGGCCGGGGCGGTGTAACCCGCGTCGGCCCAGGCCTCACGGGCCGCGATGACGGCGAACTGCGCCGAGCGGTCCAGCTTGCGGGCCAGGGGGCGGGGCAGGACCTCGCTCGGGTCCACGGCGACCGGGGCGGCGATACGGACCGGGAGTTCGGCGAAGCGCTCACCCTCCAGGGGCTTCACGCCGGAACGGCCGGCAAGCAGACCTTCCCAGGTCGAAGCGCTGTCGCCACCCAGCGGAGTGGTTGCGCCGATACCGGTGACGACCACGGTGCGATTGGTCGGGCTCACAGGAATTCTTTCTCCACGTCTCAGGGGGTGCTGAATTGTCACGGCGCCACCGCCGGGTGGCGACAAACGCTCGTCAGGCTCAGGCGGCCTGGTGCTTCAGGATGTAGTCGGCGGCGTCGCCGACCGTCTTGAGGTTCTTGACGTCCTCGTCCGGGATCTTGACGTCGAAGCGCTCTTCGGCGGCGACGACGACCTCGACCATGGACAGCGAGTCGACGTCCAGGTCGTCGGTGAAGGACTTGCCGATCTCGACGTCCTCGACCGGGATGCCCGCGATCTCGTTGACGATCTCCGCGAGACCCTCGACGATCTCTTCCTGCGTGGCGGCCATGTGGCGCTCCTTCTATAGCTACTGAGGTGGAACAGGGCTGGAAACGGATCCCGGCCCTAGGGGAGGGTAACGACCGTCGCGGCGTAGACGAGTCCCG
Organism: Streptomyces sp. NPDC053432; assembly: GCF_055585365.1. Taxonomy (NCBI): domain Bacteria; kingdom Bacillati; phylum Actinomycetota; class Actinomycetes; order Kitasatosporales; family Streptomycetaceae; genus Streptomyces; species Streptomyces sp. NPDC053432. Next base: position 52,453 of record NZ_JBVJKF010000031.1, on the reverse strand, counting down.
CCCCGAAGCCGATGACGAGCGCGGTGTCGCCGCTCTTCGCCGCTCCGGTCGCCAGGAGCCGCTCCATTGCGAGCGGGATCGAGGCGGCCGAGGTGTTGCCGGTGGTCTCCACGTCACGGGCGACCGTCACGTGCTCCGGCAGCTTCAGAGTCTTCACCATCGAGTCGATGATCCGCATGTTTGCCTGGTGCGGGATGAAGACGTCCAGGTCGTCCGCGGTGATCCCGGCGGCGTCGAGCGCCTGCTGGGCCACCTTGGCCATCTCGAAGACGGCCCAGCGGAAGACCGCCTGACCCTCCTGCGTGATGGCCGGGAACTTCTCGCCGCCGTCCTTGCCGAGGTACTCGTCCCACGGCACGGTCTGCTTGATGGTCTCGGACTTGTCGCCCTCCGAACCCCACACCGTGGGGCCGATGGCCGGCTCTTCCGAAGGACCGACGACCACGGCGCCGGCACCGTCACCGAACAGGAAGGCCGTCGCGCGGTCCTCCAGGTCGGTCAGGTCCGAGAGCCGCTCCACGCCGATGACGAGTACGTACTGCGCCGAGCCCTCGACGACCATGCCCTTGGCCAGGGTCAGGCCGTAGCCGAACCCGGCGCAGCCGGCGGAGATGTCGAAGGCGGCGGGCTTGACGGCGCCGACCCGGTGCGCGATCTCGGTCGCGACGGCCGGGGTCTGCTTGAAGTGCGAGACCGTCGAGACGATCACCGCACCGATCTGCTCGGGCGAGACACCGGCGTCGGCCAGCGCCTTGCCGGAGGCCTCCACCGACATCGCGGCGACGGTCTCCTCGGGCGAGGCCCAGTGGCGCGTCGCGATGCCGGACCGGGAACGGATCCACTCGTCCGAGGAGTCGATCGTCTCGAGGATGACCTCGTTGGGCACCACCCGGGCCGGGCGGTAACCGCCGACACCGAGGATGCGGGCGTACGGGGAGCCCTTGCCTGGCTTGATCTTGGACATGCTGTGTGGGCTCCTTCGCTCAGGCCGACTGCTCGGCGACGAGCGCCGCGGCCTTGTCGAGATCGTCCGGCGTCTTCAGGGCCACGCTCGGAACGCCCTTCAGCGCGCGCTTGGCCAGGCCCGTGAGGGTACCGCCGGGGCAGAGCTCGATGATTCCTGTGACGCCCAGCTCGCCGAAGGTCTCCATGCACAGGTCCCAGCGGACCGGGTTCGCGACCTGGCCGACCAGGCGGGCGACGACGTCGGCACCCGAGGTGACGACGGCGCCGTCCTTGTTGGAGACGTACTTCAGCGCCGGGTCCGCCGGGGAGAGGGCCTTGGCGGCCTCCTCCAGCGTGGCGACCGCCGGGGCCATGTGGTGCGTGTGGAAGGCGCCCGCGACCTTGAGGGCGACGACCTTCATGGAGCCTTCGGGCTTGTCGGCCTCCAGGGCAGCGATCTGCTCCATGGTGCCGGCGGCCACGATCTGGCCCGCTCCGTTGATGTTGGCCGGGGTCAGGCCCAGCTTCTCCAGGTGGGCCACGACGACGTCCGGGTCGCCGCCGAGGACGGCGGCCATGCCGGTCTCGGTGACCGCGGCGGCCTCCGCCATGCCCAGACCGCGCGTCCGCACGAAGGACAGCGCGTCGGCCTCGGACAGCACGCCCGCGACCGCGGCGGCGGTGATCTCACCGACGCTGTGACCGGAGACCGCACCGAAAGCGGAGGCGGAACCAAGGGCGGACGCGGACAGCAGACCCGCGGCGACCAGCAGCGGCTGGGCCACCGCCGTGTCGCGGATCTCGTCGGCGTCAGCCTTCGTGCCGTAGTGGGCGAGGTCCAGCCCGATGGCGTCCGACCACGCGGCAACGCGGTCGGCGGCACCGGGAAGGTCCAGCCAGGGAGTCAGGAAGCCGGGCGTCTGAGCGCCTTGGCCGGGAGCGACGAGTACGAGCACCCTCACACTCTCTCTTGTGGATGGTCCCTGCCGCCCGTGGGGACAGGGACCAAGAACGGTCGGGGTAATTGTTGATGTCCGACAAAAGTCTAGGACTGAGGATCCCCGTCGGCCAGGCGCCCCAGAATCAGGGCGATCCGCAGCGTGAACGCCGAGCGGACATCCGACGGCGACCATCCGGTGACGTCGGTCACACGTCGGAGCCGGTAGCGCACCGTGTTGGGGTGCACGAACAGCATCCGCGCGGCCCCTTCGAGGCTGCTCGCCTGCTCCAGGTAGACGCTCAGCGTCTCCAGCAGCGCCGACCCCGCCTCCTCCAGCGGTCTGTAGATCTCCTCCACCAACTGCTCGCGGGCAGCGGGATCCGAGGCGATGGCCCGCTCCGGCAGGAGATCGTCCGCCAGAACCGGTCGCGGGGCGTCCTGCCAGGCCGTGCAGGCCTTCAGCCCGGCCGCCGCGGCCTGGGCCGACTTCGTCGCGTTCAGCAGGTCGGGCACCACCGGCCCGGCCACCACCGGACCGGCCGCGAACGGCCCGATCAGGGACTTCGCGACCTGCAGCGGGTTGTCGCTGCCGCCCGCGATGACGACCAGGCGGTCGCCCAGCACGCCCGTCAGGACCTGGAGCTTGTGGTGGCGGGCCGCACGCCGGATCGCCTCGACCGTCAGCTCGCTGTCGCCCTCCGGCGCGGTGCCCAGCACCACGCACACGTGCTCCGGGGAGTTCCAGCCGAGCGCCGCCGCACGCGACAGGGCGCCCTCGTCGGCCTCGCCCGACAGCACCGCGTTGACGACCAGGGACTCCAGCCGGGCGTCCCACGCGCCGCGCGCCTCGGCGGCCTGCGCGTACACCTGGGCCGTCGCGAAGGCGATCTCCCGGGCGTACACCAGCAGCGCCTCGCGCAGGATCGACTCGTCGCCCGGGGCCGCCACCTCCTCGATCGCGGTCTCCATCACCTCGATCGTGGTGCGGACCATCTCCACCGTCTGGCGCAGCGTGATCGCCCGGGTCAGCTCGCGCGGAGCCGTACCGAAGACGTCCGTCGAGATCGCCTGGGGGGTCTCGGGGTGCCGGAACCACTCCGTGAACGCGGCGATACCGGCCTGCGCGACCAGGCCGATCCAGGACCGGTTCTCCGGGGGCATCGCCCGGTACCACGGCAGTGTCTCGTCCATGCGCGCGATCGCGTTCGCGGCGAGCCGCCCGGAGGACTTCTCCAGTCGGCGCAGCGTCGCGGCGTGCGGATGGGCGGGAGCCGCGGGGGGCGCGGCCTGTGTCGCGGGGGAATGCTCACGTTCGGGTTGGGGCACGGGACAAGACTGCCTTATCGACGGGGCTGCGCGGAGTCCGGTCCCGTCCACGGCGCCGCCCCGGCGCTACGGTGGCCCTCATGATTGATGTGCGCCGCGGTACGGACCGGTACGAGGGCGGGGACCCGGACGCCGGGATCACCAGCCGCCACGCCTTCTCCTTCGGGTCCTTCTACGACCCGGACAACCTGCGCTTCGGGCCCGTCCTGGCCTGCAACGAGGAGACCCTCGCCCCCGGCGCCGGCTTCGACGAGCACCCGCACAGCCACACCGAGATCGTCACCTGGGTCGTCGAGGGCGAGCTCACCCACCAGGACAGCACCGGCGAACAGGGCGTGGTCCGCCCCGGGGACGTGCAGCGGCTCGGCGCCGGCTCCGGGGCGCGGCACGTCGAGCGCAACGACGGCGCCCAGCGGCTGCGCTTCGTGCAGACGTGGCTCGCGCCCCTCACCGCCGGCGGGGAGCCCTCGTACGAGGTGGTCACCGGCATCGACGACGCGACGCCGTACGCGATCCCCGCGGCCGGCGCCGTCCTGCGCGTCCGGCGGCCCGGCGCGGGCGAGCGGGTCCCCGTACCGGAGGCGGAGCGGGTCTACCTGCACGTGGTGCGCGGTGACCTGCGCCTGGACGGGGCAGAGCTCGGTCCCGGCGACTCGGTGCGGATCACCGGGGAGAAGGACCTGGAGATCACCGCGGGCTCCCCGGGGGAGCTGCTGATCTTCGAACTGCCCGCCTGAGCCGTGCCCAGTGCCGTGACCGGAAGGGTTTGCCGGGTCGCGTTGTCCGGTGCGGTGCGTCGCAAGGCGGAGGGCCACGGCTCGTACTGGACGTACCGCCGTGGTCCGACAACGCGGCGAGGTGCCGTGCCGGGCAGCGCGACCTTGTGAATCTTTCCGGTCACGGCACTAGGCCGCCCGCCCGGAGCGCAGCTCGGCCAGGACCGCGTCGGTGAACGGGGGCCAGGCCGCGACGGCCCACGGGCCGAAGGCCCGGTCCGTGAGCGCCACGCACGCGGCGCGGGCGTCCGGGTCGACCCACAGGAAGGTGCCCGCCTGGCCGAAGTGGCCGAACGTGCGCGGCGAGGAGGAAGCGCCCGTCCAGTGCGGGGACTTGCCGTCGCGGATCTCCACGCCGAGCCCCCAGTCGTTGGGGGACTGGTGTCCGTAACCCGGCAGGACGCCCTTGAGGCCGGGGTGGACGACGGAGGTGGCCTCGGCGACCGTGCGGACGTCGAGGAGCCGGGGCGCCTGCAGCTCGGCGGCGAACCGCAGCAGGTCGGCGACGGTGGAGACGCCGTCCTTGGCGGGGGAGCCCTCCAGGCTGCTGGAGGTCATGCCGAGCGGCTCGAAGACGGCCTGGTGCAGGTACTCGGCGAAGGGGATTCCGGTGGCCTTCGCGATGTGGTCGCCGAGCACCTCGAAACCGGCGTTCGAGTACAGCCGGCGGTCCCCGGGCGGGGCGGTCACCCGGTGCTCGTCGAAGGCCAGACCGCTGGTGTGCGCGAGGAGGTGACGGACCGTCGACCCCTCGGGCCCGGCCGGTTCGTCCAGCTCGATGGCCCCCTCCTCGTAGGCGACGAGGGCGGCGTACGCGGCGAGCGGCTTGGTCACCGAGGCCAGCGCGAAACGGTGGTCCACCGGCCCGTGGGAACCGGCCGGGCTGCCGTCGGCGCGCACGACGGCCGCCGCGGCGGTCCCCACCGGCCAGGTCTCGATGATCCGCAGGCTTTCCATGCTGTTGACGCCCTCCACGCTCTCCATGCCGCCGAGCCTACTTGCTTGGAGTGCACTCAAGGGTTTTAGCGTGGGGCCATGAGCCAGAGCCTGACGCAGACGCGGTACACGATCAGCGAGGTCGAGGCCCGCACCGGTCTGACCCAGCACACGCTGCGCTGGTACGAGCGGATCGGGCTGATGCCGCACGTGGACCGCTCCCATTCGGGGCAGCGCCGCTTCAGCGACCAGGACCTCCACTGGCTGTCCTTCGTGGGCAAGCTGCGCGCCACCGGCATGTCGGTGGCGGACATGGTCCGCTACGCGGAGCTGGTGCGGGAGGGCGACCACACGGTCGACGAGCGGCGCGCGCTGCTGGAACGGACGCGGAGCGAGGTGCGGGCGCGGCTCTCGGAGCTGACCGACGCGCTCGCCGTACTGGACTACAAGATCGGCATTTACTCGGGGAAGGCACGATCGTGACGGAGCAGAAGAAGATCGAACAGGTCGAGCTCGGCAAGGGCGGGCCCCTGGTCGGTGTCCAGGGCCTCGGCTGCATGGGCATGAGCGAGCACTACGGGGCCGTCGACGAGGCGGCGGCCCGCGAGACGCTGGAGGCGGCGCTGGCCGCCGGGGTGACCCTCATCGACACGGCGGACGTCTACGGGCAGGGGCGGAACGAGGAGTTCCTCGCCCCGTTCGTGGCCGCGCACCGCGACGAGATCACCCTCGCGACGAAGTTCGGCATCGAGCGCAACGAGGACCCGACGTACCGGGGGATCCGCAACGAGCGCACCTACATCCGGCGGGCCGTCGAGGGCAGCCTGCGCCGGCTCGGCGTGGACGTCATCGACCTGTACTACATGCACCGGCGCGACCCGGCCGTGCCGCTGTCGGAGTCGGTGGGGGAGATGGCGGAGCTGGTGGCCGAGGGCAAGGTCCGCCGGCTCGGGCTCAGCGAGGTCACGGGCGCGGAGCTGCGCGAAGCGCACGCCATCCACCCGATCGCGGCCCTGCAGTCGGAGTGGTCGCTCTTCAGCCGGGACGTGGAACGCAGCGCGGTCGGCGCGGCGGCGGAGCTGGGCGTGGCCTTCGTGCCGTACTCGCCGCTGGGGCGGGGCTTCCTGGCGGGGGCGTTCGCGGACGCCGCCGCGGAGCTGTCGGAGGGCGACTTCCGGCTCCGCCAGCCGCGGTTCACCGGGGACAACGCGAAAGCCAACGCCGCGCTGCTGGCCCCGATCCGGGAGGTGGCGGCCGGGCGCGGCGCCACTGCGGCGCAGATCGCCCTGGCGTGGGTGCATCAGCGGGCGCAGGTGCACGGCCTGACGGTGATCCCGATCCCCGGCACCCGCAAGCCGGGGCGCCTCCGCGAGAACACGGCGGCGGCGGGGATCACCCTGACGGCGGCGGAACTGGCCCTGCTGGAGCCGATCGCCGCGGAGGTCGCGGGCGACCGTTACCCCGACATGACGTTCACGTCGCTGGCCCGGGAGGCCTGACCCCGGGCGGGAAAATCCAGCCCGTCCGGCGTTTGAGGACCGGGTCCGGGCGGAGCCCGGGGAACGGGGGAAGGGCGGGCAGGGGACGGCCCCGCGCAGCGGCTGCGCCCCTGCCCGCCCTACAGGGACTCCGCGGTGAAACGATCCCGCAGCGCCGCGTACTCGGCGTCCGTCAGCAGCCCCGCACTGTGGAGCTCGCTCAGGTGGTGGAGCCGCTCACCGGAGTCCCGCGCACGGGGCACCGACGACACCGCGGCCCGCCCCCGCACAGCGGCCAGCACCCCCGCCGCGAACGGCAGCGACTCGTGCACCGCCCCGTACCCCATGCCGAAGACCGCCGCCGCCAGGTCGTGGTCCGGGCGCGGATCCCCGACGGAGTCCCGCAGCAGCAGCCGCAGGTGCCCGCCGGGCCCTTCGGGGGACCGCCACTCCACCCCGGTCAGCGCGGACAGCGGGTAACGCTGGTCGCAGGCCTTCCACTTGGTGCTCGTGGCGCCCGTACGGGACCAGTGGAAGGTGATCGCGGACCCGTCGAAGCCCACCCGGCCGTCGTACGCCTTCAGCAGCGCCGGCCGCGGTACGCCGACCAGGAAGCGCTCGGCCGGCTCGGCCGGATCCGGACCCAGCCGGGCCAGCAGGGCGTCGGCGAAGGCGGCGGCCTGCGGGGCCCGTTCGCCCGGCAGGACCAGCCGGTACGGGTCGCAGGCCTCCCGCAGCTGCCCTGCGGCGGCCTCCACCAGCGGATCCGCGCCGGGCCGCGGGACGGCGCGCAGCACCACCGTGTCCCGCTTCCCCGGGGTCAAGGTCACCCCGGACACCGCTTCCAGGGGGACCCGGCGCGGGCCGAGGGCGTGAAAGAGCCTTGGCGTTCGCATCCCCCGTGCGAAGCGGATGAGCACCGAGTCCGAGTCGAACTCCCAGACGGCATGGTTTCCGGCCAGTACGTCACCCATGCGGCACATCGTAAAGGGAGCCGCCCCCGCGCGTCCCCCTCACTGCGTGGCCCGTTTTCACGCCCTCCGCGTGGCTACGCGCCCGTCCGCGTGGCTACGCGCCCCTCCGCGTGGCTACGCGCCCATCCGCGTGCGTCAGTCCTGCTCCGACCCGGAGACTCCGCGTCCGCACCCGTCCGCCCCGGTCGCGCAGATGATGGAACCGAACGCACCGGTTCCGACCCCGGCGAAGTTGCGCAGCGAGTCCGTGCCCGGCGTGAAATAGCCGGTGTGGCTCCTGGCGCCGGCCGAGGACAGCAGCCGCGCGCCGAAGCCGGGGGAGACCGGGTCGGCGCCGTGGCCCAGCCCGCCGACCTCCAGGTGCGGTACGTCGGCGATCCAGTCGCCCTGGTCGCGGGTGGCCCAGACCCGGGCCGAGGTGTGCAGTCCGGCCACGTTCTGCGTGCGCATGCCCGGGCTGCCCGCCACCACGATGTCCGTGACCCGGGCGGGGAGTTCGTGCGCCGCGACCCCGCACACCACCGATCCGTAGCTGTGGCAGAACAGGGCCACGCTCGAATCGCCGGGAAGCGCCCCGGCCAGCGCCTTCAGGCGGACGGCGCCGTCGAAGGCCATGTGGCCGGTGGCCGCGTCCATGCCGACCCCGGTGGGGGCGGTGTAGCCGGCCCAGGCGATGACCGCGGTCCGGCTGCCGGGCGCGGCCGCGCGCTCGGCCTCGTACAGGGACTCGGCCATGCCGACGGGAGCGGTGAAGTAACGCTGGGTGCGCTCGAAGGTGAGCGCGTCGGTGTCGACGCCGGGGACGATCACCGAGACCCGGCGGGCCCGGTCGAGGTCGCCGAAGACCTCGGCGACCAGGCCGGTGCCGGTCGGGTCGAAGGCGAGGATCTGCCGCCCGGGTTCGGCGAGCGAGGCGAAGCGGTGGGCCCGGCGGACGGCCGTGGCGCGGTCGGCGGGGGTGAGGGCGACGTCGCGGCTGCGCGCGTCCTCGACCTGTACGGCCTGCAGCAGGCCGAGGAGGTTGGCCCGGTAGCGGGTCGCGGCCGGGGCCCCGTCGAGGTTGCCGACGACGAGGGGGTAGCTTTCGGCCAGGTCGGACCGCTGGGCGGGGTCGAGGCCGGCGAAGAAGCGGGCCACGGTGGAGGCGTCCGCGTCCGCGGGCGGTACCGGGCGGCCGTCGATCCGCGCGCTCTTCCAGGCGGCCAGCGAGGCCGCCCGCAGCGGAGTACCGCCCTCGGGGCGGTGCACGGCCGTCCAGCCGGTGGTCGCGAGCAGGACGAAGACGACCGCGAGCGCGAGCAGGGCACGCAGGGCGGCGGGGCGCGGGTCGGCGCCGGGAGCGGTGGGGTGGGCGAGGCCGGGCACGTTCACTACGACCAGCGTATGAGACGTCTTCCCGCCAGGACGCGCCGGGTGACGCGCCTCACGGCCGACCGGGTGCCGGTGCGCCTCGCGGCGGGCCCGGCCGGACGGGGCCGCACGGCCCGTACGGCGGACGGGAGTTGACCGCCGCCCGGGGCGCACGGCCGGCACCGCACCTCTGCCGCCGTGTGGCCCAGCGCACGGCGCGGTGCCCGCAGGCGTGAGGACGAGGACACACTCCCCAGGACCTCGCCCGGCCGACCCGGCCCGGCTCGCCCGCCCGGCCGACCCGGCCCGGCTCGCCCGCCCGGCCGACCCGGCCGGGCTGGGCCGCCCCGCCCCGGCTCGGCCGCCCCGCCCCGCCCCGGCTCGGCCGCCCCGCCCCGCCCCGGCCAGGCTCGGCCGCCCCGCCCCGCCCCGGGCCGGCTCGCTCCCGACCGCCCGCCCCGGGCCGGCTCGGCCCGGCGCCGCTCGGCCTGGTTCGGGTCGGCCGGTCTCGGGTGGCGGGGGTGTCGGGCTGCCGCGGGTCGGGGTGGGCTCGCCGCAGGCGTGGTGGTGTCGTCAGGCCGAGCCGCGCCAAGGGGCCGACAGGGCCGGGCCGATCTGGTCGAGGTACGACTCGGTCATCCGGCGGATCGCGGCCACGCTGGTGTCCTCACCCTGCCCCCAGAGCCGCCCCGTGACCCGCATCACTCCGGTGAAGGCGGCGACGGCCACCCGCGGCCGCGGGTCGGCGTCGACGTCGAGCCCCTCGCGCTCCGCGATCAGCCGGGCGATCAGCTCCTCCAGGTCCGCCGAGCGCCTCAGGTGCACCGCGAGGAGTGCCGGAGTCGACTCGATCATCCGGTAGGTGCGCATGTAGAGGTCGACCGGGACCACCTCCGAGAGGGCCTCGTCGAGGGTGTCCCACGCGTCGAGGACCGCCGCCCGCATCGCCTCGAAGGGGCCCTCCCCGGGCGGCCGGGACCGCAGCGCCGCGACGAAGTGCGACTCGACGAGGTCCTGGACGGCGAAGGCGACCTCCTCCTTGTTCGCGAAGTAGCGGAAGAAGGTGCGCTGGGACACGTCCACGGCCTCGGTGATCTCGTCGACGGTCGTCCGCTCGTACCCCCGGGCGAGGAAGAGCAGCAGGGCGGCGCGCAGCAGCGCGTCCCTGGTACGCCGCTTCTTGCGCTCGCGCAGTCCGCCGGCGGCTCCGGCGTCCGAGTCGGTCATCACCGCAGGGGGTCCTCTCTGACGCTGAGTGAAGGGTCAGGCTATCTGTGACCGACCTGACAGTTACTGTCTCGTTAACCCGTCCGCGAAGTGTCAGCCACTGTCACTAGCCTGTCCGCATGACTAGTCAGATCACCCTGGCCAAGGAATCGGAGCCCGCCGCGGCCCGCCCCGGGCTGCGCGGCCACCCCTGGCTGACCCTCTTCGCCGTGGCGATCGGCGTCATGATGGTCACCCTCGACGGCACGATCGTCGCCGTCGCCAACCCCGCGATCCAGCAGGACCTCAGCGCCACGCTCGCCGAGGTCCAGTGGATCACCAACGGCTACCTGCTGGCCCTCGCGGTCTCCCTGATCACCGCGGGCAAGCTCGGCGACCGCTTCGGCCACCGCCAGACCTTCCTCATAGGCATCGCGGGCTTCGCGCTCTCCTCCGCCGCGATCGGCCTGTCCACCGGCGTCGAGCTCGTCATCGGCTTCCGCGTCGCCCAGGGTCTGTTCGGCGCGCTGCTGATGCCCGCCGCGCTCGGCCTGCTGCGCGCCACCTTCCCCGCCGAGAAGCTCAACATGGCCATCGGCATCTGGGGCATGGTCATCGGCGCCTCGACGGCGGCCGGCCCCATCGTCGGCGGCCTGCTCGTCGAGCACGTCAGCTGGCAGTCCGTGTTCTTCATCAACGTGCCCGTCGGGATCGTCGCGCTGCTCTTCGGCCTGTTCATCCTGGTCGACCACCGTGCGGAGAACGCCCCGCGCTCCTTCGACCTCCTCGGCATCCTGCTGCTGTCGGCGGCGATGTTCTCCCTCATCTGGGCCCTGATCAAGGCCGCGGAATGGGGCTGGGGCGACTCCCGGACGCTGCTCTTCCTGGCCGGCGCCGCACTCGGCTTCTTCCTCTTCACCTTCTGGGAGACCAGGGTCTCCGAGCCGCTGATCCCGCTGGGCATGTTCCGCTCCCTGCCCCTGTCCGCGGGCACCGTGCTGATGGTCCTGATGGCCTTCGCCTTCATGGGCGGTCTGTTCTTCGTCACCTTCTACCTGCAGAACGTGCACGGGATGAGCCCCGTCGACAGCGGCCTGCACCTGCTCCCGCTGACCGGCATGATGATCATCGGTTCTCCGCTGGCCGGCGCCGCGATCACCAAGGTCGGCCCGCGCGTCCCGCTCGTCGCCGGCATGGTCGCCACCGCCGCCGCCTGCTTCGGGATGGCCCGGCTCACCCCGGACACCGGCACCCTCACCATGTCGCTGTGGTTCGCCCTGCTCGGCCTCGGTCTCGCGCCCGTCATGGTCGGCGCCACCGAGGTCATCGTCGGCAACGCCCCGCTGGAGCTGTCCGGCGTGGCCGGCGGGCTCCAGCAGGCCGCCATGCAGGTCGGCGGCAGCCTCGGCACCGCGGTCCTCGGCGCGGTCATGGCCGGCACGGTCGGCAACTCGTTCGGGGACAACTGGCGGGCCGCACAACTGCCCCCGCTCACCCCGGAGCAGACCGGGCTCGCCGAGAAGGGGGTCCAGGTGGGCATCGCCCCGGTGCCCCAGGGAGTCCCGGCCGAGATCGCCCGGCGGATCACCGACGTCGCCCACGAGACGTTCGTGGACGGCATGGGCACCGCCTTCACGGTCGCCGGCGTCGTCGCGGTCCTCGCCGCCGTCGTCGCCTGCTTCACCAAGCGCGGCGAGAACGCCTCCCAGGGGGCGGGCGCGGCCCACATCTGAGCCGCCGCTCCCGGGCGCCCCCGCGGCCCCGGAGGCGTCAACTCCGTACGCACGGCAGCCCCGCCGGACGGTTCCGGCGGGGCTGTCGCCTATCAGGGTGGAGCTGCCGGAGCCCCCTTCCGTCCGGCCGTCCTCGCAGGTCAGCGTGGGTAGCGGCGAAGCCCCGGAAACGGTCCGGGCGCCGCCCGTCAGCAAGGAGTTGACCCGTCATGCGTACGTGGAACACCACTTTCGCCGTGCTCGCCCTGACCCTGAGCGCCCTCATCCCGGGCACAGCCGGCCCCGCACACGCGGCCGGCCCGCCGACGCTGAACGGCTGCGCCACCGGGCAGCTCTGCCTGTGGGGCAAGGCCGAGTTCAAGGGCAAGCGGCAGACCTACGAGCTGAGCGGCCTCGACATCGAGAGCTGCACCGCCCTGCCCGCCGGCACCAGCGCCCAGTCCCTCGCCAACCGGACCGGCCGCCCGGTCACCACCTACCAGTCCGCCGAATGCGGCGAGACCGGCGAGTTCCAGACCTACTCCGGCGACGGGGTCTGGCTGCCCCAGTCGCCCTACCAGGTACGGGCGTTCAAGGTGTGGGAGCACTAGAGGGCGCGGCCTCGCGCGGCGCCGGGGCGGCCCCCGGCTGGTCGGCGCCCCCGCCGCCCAGCCGGGCGACCTCGGCGCGCAGCGCCCGCACCTCCGCCTGGAGTTCCTGGAGGGCGACCAACTGGAGCCGCTCCACCCGGTCGTCGCGTTCGAACCGGGCGATGAACCAGGCAGCGATGTTCGCGGTGACCACACCGAGCAGGGCGATGCCCGACAGCATCAGCCCGACGGCCAGCACCCGGCCCATGCCGGTGGTGGGGGAGTGGTCCCCGTACCCGACCGTCGTCATGGTGGTGAAGGACCACCACACCGCGTCGCCCAGGTTCTTGATGTTCCCCTCGGGCGCGTCCCGCTCCACGCTCAGCACCGCCAGCGAGCCGAACATCAGCAGCCCCACCACGGCCCCGGCCACGTACGTCGTCAGCCGGATCTGCGGCGCCATCCGGGCCCGCCGCCCCACCAGCATCAGGGTGGCGACCAGCCGGAGCAGCCGCAGCGGCTGCACCAGCGGCAGCACCACGGCCGCCAGGTCCAGCCAGTGCGTGCGGATGAACCGCTTCCGGGCGGGGGCCAGGGTGAGGCGTACCAGGTAGTCGAGGGCGAAGGCCCCCCACACCACCCACTCCGCGTGGGTGCAGGCCCGGTGCACCGCCGGATCCGCGTCCGGCGCCACGATGGGCACGGCGTACGCGACGGCGAAAGCCAGGGCGAGGACCAGCAGCGGGGTCTGCGTCCAGCGCTCCCAGCGCACCTGACGTGAGGGTTCCTTCATGCAAAGCATCGTAAAGAACACGTAAGGGGTGCTGGGACAGGTGTCCCAGCACCCCCACGGAAGGGTGAAGGCTACGCGTCGCCGCCCGCCGCGCCCGGGTCCGCCGCCGCCACGTCCAGCAGCTGGTACCGGTCGACCGCCTGCTTCAGCACCGAGCGGTCGATCTTCCCCTCACGGGCGAGCTCGGTGAGCGTCGCCAGGGCCACCGACTGCGCGTCGATGTGGAAGAAGCGCCGCGCCGCACCGCGCGTGTCGGCGAAGCCGAAGCCGTCCGCGCCCAGCGAGGTGTACGTGCCCGGCACCCAGCGCGAGATCTGGTCCGGGACCGAGCGCATCCAGTCGGAGACCGCCACGAACGGCCCCTCCGCACCCGACAGCTTCCGCGTCACGTACGGGACGCGCTGCTCCTCCTCCGGGTGGAGCAGGTTGTGCTCCTCCACCTCGACGGCCTCACGGCGCAGCTCGTTCCAGGAGGTCGCCGACCAGACGTCCGCCCGGACGTTCCAGTCCTCGGCGAGCAGCCGCTGGGCCTCCAGGGCCCACGGCACGGCCACGCCCGAGGCCAGGATCTGCGCCCCGATCGCGCCCGCCGTCCCCGTCGACACCTTGTGGATGCCCCTGAGGATGCCGTCCACATCGACATCCGCCGGCTCCGCCGGGTGCTGGATCGGCTCGTTGTAGACGGTCAGGTAGTAGAAGACGTCCTCCGCCTCGGGCCCGTACATGCGCCGCAGACCGTCCTGGACGATGTGCGCGATCTCGTAGCCGTAGGCCGGGTCGTAGGCGACACAGCCCGGGTTCGTCGAGGCCAGCAACTGGGAGTGACCGTCCGCGTGCTGGAGCCCCTCACCCGTCAGGGTGGTCCGGCCCGCGGTCGCACCCAGCACGAAACCGCGCGCCAGCTGGTCGGCCATCTGCCAGAACTGGTCACCCGTGCGCTGGAAACCGAACATCGAATAGAAGACGTAGACCGGGATCAGCGGCTCGCCGTGCGTCGCGTACGCCGAACCCGCGGCGATGAGCGAGGCCGTGCAGCCCGCCTCCGAGATGCCGTCGTGCAGCATCTGGCCGGTCGGGGACTCCTTGTAGGCGAGCAGCAGGTCGCGGTCGACCGCCTCGTACTGCTGCCCCAGCGGGTTGTAGATCTTGGCGCTCGGGAAGAACGCGTCCATGCCGAAGGTGCGGTACTCGTCCGGCGCGATCAGCACGAACCGCTTGCCGATCTCCTTGTCCCGCATCAGGTCCTTCAGGATGCGGACGAAGGCCATCGTGGTCGCGATCGACTGGTGGCCCGAGCCCTTCTTGGCGGCCGCGTACGTCTTGTCGTCCGGCAGCTGCAGCGGCTTGGCGCGCACCACACGGGTCGGCACGTAGCCGCCGTGCGCGCTGCGCTGGTCGTGCATGTACTGGATCTCGGGCGAGTTGCGGCCCGGGTGGTAGTACGGCGGCGCGCCGCTCTCCAGCTGCTGGTCCGTGATCGGGATGTGCAGGCGGTCGCGGAAGCGCTTGAGGTCGTCGACCGTCAGCTTCTTCATCTGGTGCGTCGCGTTGCGGCCCTCGAAGTTCGGGCCGAGCGTCCAGCCCTTGACCGTCTGCGCCAGGATCACCGTCGGCTGGCCCTTGTGGGCCTTGGCAGCCGCGTAGGCCGCGTAGACCTTCTTGTGGTCGTGGCCGCCTCGGCCCAGGTGCAGGATCTGGTCGTCGGTCATGTTCTCGACCATCGCGCGCAGCCGCTGGTCACCGCCGAAGAAGTGCTCACGGATGTACGCACCCGATTCGGTGGCGTACGTCTGGAACTGCCCGTCCGGGGTGGAGTTCATCTTGTTGACCAGGATGCCGTCGCGGTCCTGGGCCAGCAGCGGGTCCCAGGAGCGGTCCCAGATCAGCTTGATCACGTTCCAGCCGGCGCCGCGGAACTGCGACTCCAGCTCCTGGATGATCTTCCCGTTGCCGCGGACCGGGCCGTCGAGGCGCTGCAGGTTGCAGTTCACGACGAAGGTCAGGTTGTCCAGGCCCTCGCGGGCGGCGATCGACAGCTGGCCGAGCGACTCCGGCTCGTCCATCTCGCCGTCGCCGAGGTACGCCCAAACGTGGGACTTGGAGGTGTCCGCGATCCCGCGCGCCTCCATGTACCGGTTCATCCGGGCCTGGTAGATCGCACCGAGCGGGCCCAGGCCCATCGAGACGGTCGGGAACTCCCAGAAGTCCGGCATCAGCCGCGGGTGCGGGTAGCTCGAAAGGCCGTAGGGGGCCTTCGACTTCTCCTGCCGGAAGGCGTCGAGCTGCTGCTCGGTGAGCCGGTCCAGGAGGTAGGCGCGCGCGTAGATGCCGGGGGAGGCATGGCCCTGGAAGAAGATCTGGTCGCCGCCGTCGCCCTCGTCCTTGCCCCGGAAGAAGTGGTTGAAGCCCACGTCGTAGAGGGAGGCGGAGGAGGCGAACGTGGCGATGTGGCCGCCGACGCCGATCCCGGGACGCTGGGCGCGGGAGACCATGACGGCCGCGTTCCAGCGGGTGGCGTTCAGGACCTTGCGCTCGATCTCCTCGTTGCCGGGGAAGAACGGCTCGTCCTTGGTGGCGATCGTGTTGACGTAGTCCGTGCTGCGCATCTCGGGCACGGCCACGCGCTTCTCGCGGGCCCGCTCGATCAGGCGCAGCATGAGGTAGCGGGCGCGTTCGCGGCCCCGCTCGTCGACCGCTGCGTCCAGGGAGTCCAGCCACTCCTGCGTCTCCTCCGGATCGAAGTCCGGGACCTGACTCGGGAGGCCGCCAATGATGATCGGATTGCGATCGGATGCGGAAGCCACGCTGTTCCTTCGCTGTCGGGGGAGTCGTGCTGAGGCCGGGTGCGCCGCCTCCCATGGTCTTACTCTCGGCCGTGATCGTCATCTGTACCACCGGGTAACCCCTGGCGTCGGCAGGAAACGTAGGGGGCGGGCGGCGGCGGGACCGGCGGCGGTTCCGGACAGATCGCAACCTTACGCCCAAGCCGGACAGCGCATTCGCAAGGCCGTTCGTCCCTCAAACAGGTAGGAAAGTCCTCAAGCGATGCCGAATGAGCTGGAATGGTGTGGGATGAATCACGAGAGGTCCGCGCGGGAAGGCTGAAAGTTGCGGCGAGACGGCCGCAATCGTCACCGTTTCGACGGTCTCGGCGGCCGGGTACTTGCGCGATCCGCCGCTCCCGTGTGGACTACGCCCAATGCTGCGCGTACGCGCGCCGCCGAAGAACATTCACCGAACATGAGCAGGAGGCACCCCGTGAGCGCGACCGCGGACCACGCGGAGAGCCTGGCCGCCCGGCTGGGTTTCCAGTCCGAACAGGTGGTCCAGGAGATCGGCTACGACGACGACGTCGATCAGGAATTCCGTGACGGCGTCGAGAAGCTCGTCAGCGAGCTCGCCGACGAGGACTACGACGACGTCGCCGACGCGGTGCTGTTGTGGTTCCGTGACGAGGACGGCGATCTGACGGACGCCCTGGTCGATGCGACCGAGCTGGTCGAGGACGGCGCACTGATCCTGCTGCTGACCCCCAAGACGGGCCGTGACGGCTACGTCGAGGCCAGCGACATCAGCGAGGCCGCCGAGACGGCCGGCCTCTCGCTTGCCAAGGGCCTGCCCGTCGGCAAGGAGTGGACCTCTACCAAGCTGGTGACGCCGAAGGCCGCCAAGGCCAAGCGCTGAGCCGCACCCGCAGCCGAGCGGAGACGCACCCACACCCCGCCGACCAGGTGACCCCCGGTCGGCGGGGTGTGTGCGTTCCCGGCTCCGGGGGCCCCAGGGCCTAGGCTTTGACTCACCCGAACAGCCCAACGCAGGGATGCGGGAACGAAGGGATGCGAGAGATGGCGATCGAGGTCGGCGACAAGGCCCCGGACTTCGAGCTCAAGGACAACCACGGCCGGGTGGTGCGGCTCTCCGACTTCCGGGGGGAGAAGGCCGTGGTGCTGCTCTTCTACCCGTTCGCCTTCACCGGCGTCTGCACGGGCGAGCTGTGCGAGCTGCGTGACCAGCTGCCCCGCTTCCAGAACGACGACGTGCAGCTCCTCGCGGTCTCCAACGACTCCGTGCCCACCCTCCGGGTCTTCGGCGAGCAGGAGGGCCTCGACTACCCGCTGTTGTCGGACTTCTGGCCGCACGGCGAGACCTCCCGCGCCTACGGAGTCTTCGACGAGGAGAAGGGCTGCGCGGTGCGCGGCACCTTCATCATCGACAAGGACGGCGTCGTGCGCTGGACCGTGGTCAACGGGCTGCCCGACGCCCGTGACCTGAACGAGTACATCAAGGCGCTCGACAGCCTCTAAAAACCCCCTGTGGGCCGGGAACCCGTCACTAGGATCGAAACGTTGATCCGATTGCAACCGCACGACGGGGCCCCGCCCCACACAGAACCCAATGGAGGACCAGTGGGAGTCAGCCTCAGCAAGGGCGGCAACGTCTCGCTGACCAAGGCCGCGCCTAACCTGACGGCGGTCATCGTCGGTCTGGGCTGGGACGCTCGCACCACCACCGGCGTCGACTTCGACCTCGACGCGAGCGCGATCCTGACCAACGACCAGGGCAAGGTCGCCACCGACGCGAACTTCGTCTTCTTCAACAACCTCAAGAGCCCCGACGGCTCGGTCGAGCACACCGGTGACAACACCACCGGTGAGGGCGAGGGCGACGACGAGGCGATCAAGGTGAACCTCGCCGGCGTCCCGGGCGATGTCGCGAAGATCGTCTTCCCCGTCTCGATCTACGAGGCCGAGGCCCGCCAGCAGAGCTTCGGCCAGGTCCGCAACGCGTACATCCGCGTCGTGAACCAGGCCGACAACTCCGAGCTCGCCCGCTACGACCTCTCCGAGGACGCCTCGACCGAGACCGCCATGGTCTTCGGCGAGCTCTACCGCAACGGTGCGGAGTGGAAGTTCCGCGCCATCGGCCAGGGCTACGCCTCGGGCCTGCGCGGCATCGCTCAGGACTTCGGCGTCAACGTCTGACCCCGAGAGCAGTCCAACCGTCCGGCGCCGTGCACTGTGTGTACGGCGCCGGACCGGCTTTGCCGCCGGCGGACCACCCGCCGCCGCGGCGCAGCCGTCACGGCACCGCCACCGCACCACCGCCACCACGGCACCGCCGCACCATGGCAACACCGCACCGCCGCACCGCCGTCACCGCACCGCCGTCACACCGTCGTCCGGGGAGGACCACAACATGGGCGTCACACTCGCCAAGGGGGGCAATGTCTCCCTCTCCAAGGCCGCACCGAACCTCACCCGGGTTCTGATCGGCCTCGGTTGGGACGCGCGCTCCACCACGGGAGCCGACTTCGACCTCGACGCCAGCGCGCTGCTGTGCAACAGCGGCCGCGTACTCGGGGACGACTACTTCGTCTTCTACAACAACCTCAGGAGCCCCGACGGCTCCGTCGAACACACGGGGGACAACCTCACCGGCGAGGGTGAAGGCGACGACGAGTCGATCATCATCGACCTCACCAAGGTGCCGGAGATGGTCGACAAGATCGTCTTTCCGGTCTCCATCCACGAGGCGGACGTCCGCCGGCAGAGCTTCGGCCAGGTCAGCAACGCCTTCATCCGCGTGGTGAACCAGGCGGACGGCCAGGAACTGGCCCGCTACGACCTCTCCGAGGACGCGTCCAGCGAGACCGCGATGATCTTCGGCGAGGTCTACCGCTACGGGGGTGAATGGAAGTTCCGGGCGGTAGGGCAGGGGTACGCGTCGGGCCTCCGGGGCATCGCTCTAGACTTCGGGGTCAACGTTTCGTAAAGCCGTACAAGACGATGGGGTGCCAGTGGTTCTGAAAACCTTCGGCTGGTCGTTCGCAGTCACTGCGCTCGGTCTGGCCGCAGCGGTGTTCTACGGGGGGTGGACCGCTTTCGGCATCGTGGCGATCCTGACGATCCTCGAGATCTCGCTGTCCTTCGACAACGCGGTGGTCAACGCCGGAATCCTGAAGAAGATGAATGCCTTCTGGCAGAAGATCTTCCTCACGGTCGGTGTGCTCATCGCGGTCTTCGGTATGCGACTGGTGTTCCCCGTCGTCATCGTGGCCATCAGCGCCAAGATCGGGCCCATCGAGGCCGTCCAGCTGGCGCTGAACGACAAGGAGCAGTACCAGCAGCTCGTCACGGACGCCCACCCGTCCATCGCCGCGTTCGGTGGCATGTTCCTGCTGATGATCTTCCTCGACTTCATCTTCGAGGAGCGTGAGATCCAGTGGCTCGCCTGGCTGGAGCGCCCGCTCGCCAAGCTCGGCAAGATCGACATGCTGTCCGCGTGCGTCGCGCTGATCGTCCTGGTCATCGCCTCGATGACCGTCGCCACCCAGGCCCACCAGCACGGCGGCGTCCACGTGGACAAGGCGCAGACCGTCCTGATCTCCGGCGTCCTCGGCCTGATCACCTACATGATCGTCGGCGGCCTCTCCGGCTACTTCGAGAACCGGCTCGAGGAAGAGGAGGAGGCCGAGCACGAGGCCGAGGAGGAGGCGAAGAAGAGCGGCAAGCCCGTCTCGGCCGTCGCCATGGCCGGCAAGGCCGCCTTCTTCATGTTCCTCTACCTGGAAGTCCTCGACGCCTCCTTCTCCTTCGACGGGGTCATCGGCGCCTTCGCCATCACCAACGACATCGTGCTCATGGCCCTCGGCCTCGGCATCGGTGCCATGTACGTCCGCTCGCTGACGGTCTACCTGGTCCGCCAGGGCACCCTCGACGAGTACGTCTACCTGGAGCACGGCGCGCACTACGCCATCGGCGCCCTCGCGGTGCTCCTGCTCGTCACCATCCAGTACGAGATCAACGAGGTCATCACCGGCCTCATCGGCGTGGTGCTGATCGCCTGGTCCTTCTGGTCCTCGGTGCGGCGCAACAAGAAGCTGGAACTGGAGCCGGAGGCTTCCGCCGCGGAGGCATGACCGCCGCGGTAATGCGGAACGCTCCATGTGCGGGGCGGCCGGGCGGGTCCACGGACCCGGCGGGCCGCCCC
The DNA here is from genome assembly GCF_055585365.1 of Streptomyces sp. NPDC053432. Taxonomy (NCBI): domain Bacteria; kingdom Bacillati; phylum Actinomycetota; class Actinomycetes; order Kitasatosporales; family Streptomycetaceae; genus Streptomyces; species Streptomyces sp. NPDC053432. The sequence continues at coordinate 32,437 of NZ_JBVJKF010000031.1, read as the reverse complement.
GCTTCCGTACGTATCAGGGGGGTAGGGGATGGGATTCTTCGACGGCATCCTGGGCAGCCGGTCCGGCCAGTTCCAGTCGGGCAACGCCTCGTCGAACGCGATCGAGCTGACCAGGCGACATCCGACGGTGTCGCTCACCAAACAGGGGGCGGTCCACGGCAATCTGCGCGTCAACCTGTCCTGGCGGATGCGCACCTCGGACATCGGCGGCCGCTCCGGCCAGAGCGGGCAGCTCTTCCGGCACCCGTTCAAGCTCTTCAAGCCCGACATGGTGCAGGCGCACACCCAGGGCATGGTCAACGTCGACCTGGACCTGGGCTGCCTCTACGAGCTCACCGACGGCAGCCGGGGCGCCGTGCAGCCGCTGGGCAACCTCCTCGGCGACATCAACGACCCGCCGTACGTCAAACTCAGCGGCGACGACCGCTTCGGATCGGCCTCGGGCGAGACCCTCTACGTCAATCTCGACCACGCCGACGACATCAAGCGGCTGCTGTTCTTCGTCTACATCTACGACCAGACCCCGGCGTTCGACCGGACCCACGCCATGGTCACCCTCTTCCCGAGCGCCGGACCGCGCATCGAGATCGCACTGGAGGAACGCCATCCGGAGGCCCGCTCCTGCGCGGTGGTGTCCTTCGAGAAGGTCAAGGGCGAGCTGATCGTGCGGCGCGAGGTGAAGTTCGTCTACGGCTTCCAGGCCGAGCTGGACCGGCTGTACGGCTGGGGGCTCCAGTGGGGGCGTGGCTACAAGAGCGCCAAGAACTGACGCCGGGGCGCCGTACGGGCCCCGGCGCCGCCTCGCCGGGCGCCTCGCCGGGCGCCTCGCCGGGCGCCCCGGCGGCTCAGCGCCGGATGAACTGCGGGCCCTGCACCGGCAGCCGGAACGTCGGGTCCCCGCCGGGACCGGGCACCGGCGCCGGGGACACCGGCTGCGGGTACCCGTAGGCGGGCTGGACGGCCGGCGGGGCCTGCGTGGGCGGCGCCATCGCGGCGGTCTGCTCGGAGGTCGGCCCCGCGGCGGGCTGCGCCTCGGCCTCGGGGGCGTTCTCGTCGACCGAGATCCCGTGGTCGGTCGCCAGCCCGACGAGCCCGTTGGAATAACCCTCGCCCAGCGCGCGGAACTTCCACCCGTCGCCCCGCCGGTACAGCTCCCCGCACATCAGGGCCGTCTCGGCGCCGGTCTCGGGCCGTACGTCGAAGTAGGCCAGCGGGTCGGAGCTGCCGCCCGGGGAGGCGTCGTAGAGCAGGATCCGCAGGTCGCGGACCCGGTGGAACGGCACGTCCTCGGCGGAGGCCACCACCAGGATCCGGTCCACGCCCGGGGTCACCGAACGCAGGTCCGCCTGCACGGCGTCGGTGATGGCGTCGCCGAGCTGCTTCTTGCCGAGCCGCCAGACGGCGCCGGAGGGGTGCCGGGGCTGGTTGTAGAAGACGAAGTCCTCGTCCGAACGCACCCGGCCGTCGGGCCCCACGAGCAGCGCGGAGGCGTCCACGTCCGGTACCTCGGGGCCGCCGGTCCAGCGCAGCACCGCCCGGACCGCCACCGCGGTCACCGGGATGTTCGAGCCCTTCTGCATCGAGTGCGTCATGCCCGTCATCCTGCCTTCCCGGGGTGGAGCGCGACAATGCGGCCCCCCGTAAGGCCTTGTCTCAATCGAAAGACGTGGGCATGGTGCAAGGGGGTTACCTGAATTTCATGTGCTTGGGGAATTTTTGACTCGTGTTCGTACGTACTATTACCGGCCACGCCAGTTGGGCCGCCGAGGCAGTACGGGGGAAGCACATGCGTCACTTTGGGCACATATCGCCCAGCGTCCGTAAGGACCTCTTCCACCGGGAGCCCGCGGAGTTCACCAAGGCCTCGCCCGCCCGGATCCTCGCGGCGGCCCTCGGCGCCACCCTCTACAGCCCGGCGACCCGCCCCGCCCTCGCCGCGGACATCCGCAAGCAGGCCGGCCGCGGAGTCGTCTCCATGGTCCTCTGCCTGGAGGATTCCATCAGCGACGCCGACGTACTCGGCGCCGAGGAGAACCTCGTCCAGCAGTTCGCCGCGCTCGGCGCCGACGACGCCGAGCACCCGCTGCTCTTCATCCGGGTCCGCACCCCCGACCAGATACCCGACCTCGTGCGCCGCCTGGGGGACACGGTGCGGCACCTGGCCGGATTCGTGCTGCCCAAGTTCACCGAGAGCAGCGGCACCGCCTTCCTCGACGCCGTCGCCGACGCGGAAGCCGCGAGCGGACTGCCCCGGCTGTACGCGATGCCCGTGCTGGAGACCCCTGACCTCCTCCACCTCGAAACCCGCATCGAGGCGCTCGCCGGCATCTCCCGCACCGTGAACGCCCACCGCGAACGCGTCCTGGCCCTGCGGCTCGGCGTCACCGACTTCTGCTCCGCCTACGGCCTGCGCCGCACCCCCGACATGACCGCCTACGACGTCCAGATCGTGGCGGGCGTCATCGCGGACGTGGTGAACGTACTGAGCCGGGCCGACGGCACCGGCTTCACCGTCACCGGCCCCGTCTGGGAGTACTTCCGCAGCCAGCAGCGCCTCTTCAAGCCCCAGCTGCGCCGCAGCCCCTTCCTGGAGGAGGGCGTCGAGGAACTGCGTACTGCGCTCATCGAGCACGACCTGGACGGACTGCTGCGCGAGATCGAACTCGACCGGGCCAACGGACTTCTCGGCAAGACCTGCATCCACCCGGCCCACGTCACACCCGTGCACGCGCTGTCCGTGGTCTCCCACGAGGAGTTCAGCGACGCCCAGGACATCCTGCGCCCCGAGCGCGGCGGCGGCGGAGTGATGCGTTCCGCCTACACGAACAAAATGAACGAGGTGAAGCCCCACCGGGCCTGGGCCGAGCGCACCATGCTGCGCGCCGAGGTCTTCGGTGTGGCGAAGGAGGAGGTCGGCTTCGTCGACCTCCTCACGGCCGGGCTCCAGGTGTGAGCGGGCCTGTGACGAGGCCGACGACGAGGGAAGGCAAGAAGATCGACACCGTGTGGTCGGGAACGTGGGTCGCGGACCGTCTGGGCGTGCGACTTGAGGACGCCGGGGAGGGCGCCGGCGAGGCGGCCGGCGGCCCGCGGCTCGGCGAACTCCTCGGGCTCGCCCTGCGGCGCAATCCCAAGCGCGCGCACCTGCTGGTCTCACAGGTGCTGGGCAAGCACGTCCCGCAGTCCCCGCGGACGGTGTACGACGCGGGGTACGGGCTCGGGCAGCGGGTCCGGGCGCTGCTCGGCGAGGAGGCGGCCGCCTCCGCGGTGGTCCTCGGCTACGCGGAGACCGCCACCGGGCTCGGCCACTGCGTCGCCGACGGCCTGGGATCCGCCCCCTACCTGCACTCCACCCGCCGTCCCGTCCCGGGCGTGGAGCCGGCGGGCGGCTTCGAGGAGTCCCACTCGCACGCCACCTCGCACCTGCTGCTGCCGCAGGACCCGGGGATGCTCGCCGGCTCCGGGGCGCTGGTCCTGGTGGACGACGAGTTCTCCACCGGCAACACGGTCCTGAACACCATCCGCGACCTGCACGCCCGCCACCCCCGCGCGCACTACGTGGTCGTGGCGCTGGTCGACATGCGCTCCCCGGCCGACCGGGCCCGCCTCACGGCCTTCGCCGCCGAACTGGGCGCCCGCGTCGACCTCATATCCCTCGCCTCCGGCACGGTCACCCTCCCCGAGGGCGTCCTGGCCAAGGGCCAGGCGCTGGTGGAGGAGTGGGAGGGGAAGGACGCCGCCCCCGCAGCGGAGCGGATCCAGCCCCTCCGGCATTCGAGGAGCGAGGTCCGGGGCGGAGCCCCGGCGGACGGCCCGCAGCCGGTCGTCCGCGTCGCCCTCGACTGGCCCGCCGGCGTCCCGGACGGCGGCCGCCACGGCTTCACCGCGGCACACGGGGAAGGGCTGGAGGCCGCCCTCCCGCACCTCACCGCCCAGCTCGCGGCAGCGCTCGGCCCGAACCCCGGCCGCGTCCTCGTCCTCGGCAACGAAGAGCTCATGTACGCGCCCCTGCGCCTCGCCAAGGCCCTGGAAGAGGCCGGCGCCGCCGACGAGGTCCGCTTCTCGACCACCACCCGCTCGCCGGTGCTCGCCGTCGACGACCCCGGTTACGCCATCCGCACCCGGCTCGTCTTCCCGGCCCACGACACCCCCGCCGACGGCCCCGGCGACCGGTACGCCTACAACGTCGCCGGAGCCGGCTTCGACGCCGTCGTCGCCGTCGTCGACTCGGCCGGCGACACCCCCGGACTCCGGACCGGGCTGCTCGACGCCCTCGTCCCGCACACGGGCCGCGTCGTCCTGGCCGTCGTCCCCTCGTACACACCCGACCGGCAGGAGCCGATCATGCCCGAGCCCCTGCGCGGCCCCGCCTTCTCCTCGTACGCGCCCGAGGACGTCGGCTGGCTGCTCCAGGACTTCTCCGACGTCGAGCTGGAGGCCCCGACGGAGGAGCGCGAGGAGGCCATCCAGGCGGGCGGCGCGCACTACGCCGAGTCCCTGCCCGTCGAATACCAGCCGTCCCCGCGGTACCAGGAGCTCTACCGCAGCGCCCTGGAGGCCTCCGCCGCCCGCATGGCCAAGGCCGTCGGCACGGTCACCGAGACCGTCCTCGCCGAGCGCACCCCGTCGCCCGTCCTGGTGTCCCTCGCCCGCGCCGGCACCCCCGTCGGCGTGCTGATGCGCCGCTGGGCCCGGGCCCGCCACGGCCTGGACCTGCCGCACTACGCCGTCTCCATCGTGCGCGGCCGCGGCATCGACGCCAACGCCCTGCGCTGGCTGGCCGCCCACCACGACCCGGCCGACGTCGTCTTCGTCGACGGCTGGACGGGCAAGGGCGCCATCACCCGCGAGCTGCGCGCCGCCCTCGCCGACTTCGAGGGCTTCAACCCGGAGATCGTGGTCCTCGCCGACCCGGGCTCCTGCGTGGACACGTACGGCACCCGGGAGGACTTCCTGATCCCCTCCGCCTGTCTCAATTCCACGGTCTCCGGTCTGATCTCGCGTACGGTGCTGAGGTCCGACCTGGTCGGGCCCGCAGACTTCCACGGCGCCAAGTACTACCGCGAGCTCGCCGGGGCGGACGTCTCCGTCGACTTCGTCGACACCGTCGCCGCCCGCTTCGACGAGGTCGCCGACGCCGTCGACGACGAGGTCAAGGAGCTGCTGGCGGCCGACCGCACCCCCACCTGGGAGGGCTGGGCGGCGGTGGAGCGGATCAGCGAGGAGTACGGCATCCACGACGTGAACCTCGTCAAGCCGGGCGTCGGCGAGACCACCCGCGTGCTCCTGCGCCGGGTTCCGTGGAAGATCCTGGCGCAGCGCGGCGCCGGGGCCGACCTGGACCACGTACGGCTGCTCGCCGAGCAGCGCGGGGTCCCGGTGGAAGAGGTGGACGGGCTCCCCTACACGTGTGTGGGACTCATCCACCCCCGATACACGCGCGGCGCCACGGGCGCCGACGGAAAGGCTGTGGCCTCGAAGTGACTGTCCTCGTAGCCAGTGATCTCGACCGTACGCTCATCTACTCGACGGCCGCCCTGGCCCTGAGCATGCCCGACCCGGCGGCCCCCCGGCTGCTGTGCGTCGAGGTGCACGAGAGCAAGCCGCTGTCCTACATGACGGAGACGGCGGCCGAGCTGCTGGCGGAGCTCAAGGAGGACCCGGCGGTCGTCTTCGTCCCCACCACGACCCGCACCCGCAAGCAGTACCAGCGCATCCGCTTCCCCGGCCGCCCGGCCCCGTACGCGATCTGCGCGAACGGCGGCCAGCTGCTGGTCGACGGGGTGGCCGACCGGGACTGGCGGCGGGCGGTCGCGAAGCGGCTCGCGCAGGAGTGCGCGCCGCTGGAGGAGGTCCACGGGCACCTGCTGGCGGCGGCCGACCCGGCGTGGCTGCGCAAGACGCGGGTGGCGGAGGACCTGTTCGCGTACCTGGTCGTCGAGCGGGCCCTGGTCCCCGACGAGTGGCTGAAGGCGCTGACGGAGTGGGCCGAGGCCCGAGGCTGGACGATCTCGCTCCAGGGCCGGAAGATCTACGCCGTCCCGCGCCCGCTGACCAAGAGCGCGGCCATGCGCGAGGTGGCCCGCCGCACCGGCGCCACGACCACCCTCGCCGCCGGTGACTCGCTGCTGGACGCGGACCTGCTGCTCGCGGCGGACCGGGCCTGGCGGCCGGGCCACGGAGAACTGGCCGACGCGGCCTGGACCGCGCCGAACGTGACGGCCCTGACGGCCGCCGGCGTCGCGGCGGGCGAGGAGATCGTCCGCGCGTTCGGCCGGACGGTTGCGACACTGAGCGCATGACCAAGGGCAATTCGACCAAGATCACCGACGAGCTCTACCGGTACATGCTCGACCACAACCCGCCGCTGGACGAGGTCCAGAGAGGGCTGGTGGCGACGACGTACGCCGAGTTCCCCGACGTCGCCGGGATGCAGTCGGCGCAGGAGCAGGGACCGCTGCTGGCCTTCCTCGTCCGCCTGACCGGGGCCCGGCACATCGTGGAGATCGGCACCTTCACCGGCTTCTCCACCCTCTCCATGGCGCAGGCCCTCCCCGCCGACGGCCGGCTCATCGCCTGCGACGTCTCCGAGGAGTGGACGGCGTACGGCCGCGAGGCCTGGGAGCGGGCGGGCGTCGCGGACCGCATCGACCTGCGGATCGCCCCGGCGCTGGACACCCTGCGGGGAATGCCGGCCGAACCGCACATCGACATGGCCTACATCGACGCCGACAAGCAGAGCCAGATCGCGTACTGGGAGGAACTCGTGCCGAGGCTGCGCACCGGCGGCCTGATCGTCACGGACAACACCCTCTTCCACGGCACGGTCGTCGACGCGTCGGACCACAGCGCCGCGGCGGCGGGCGTCCGCGCCTTCAACGACCACGTCTCGGCGGACACCCGCATGGAGTCGGTCCTGCTGGCGATCTCGGACGGCCTGACCCTCTCCCGCAAGCGCTAGACACGCCCCGCGGCCGGGGGCGGCTCAGCCGCAGCCGCCCCCACCGCAGCAGCCGCCGCCCCCGGCTCCGCCGCGCATGGCGGGCGCGGGGGCGCTGCTGGTTCCGCCGACGGCGACGGCGGAGAGCAGCTTGACGGTGTCGGCGTGCCCGGCGGGGCAGTCGGCGGGGGCGGACGACTCGGCCATGGGCCGGCTGACCTCAAAGGTGTCGTCACAGGTGCGGCAGCGGAACTCGTATCGAGGCATGCGGACAGAGTAGGTGCTGCGGGGCCCGGTCAGCGGCTCACGGGCTCAGCGGCTCAGCGGCTTGGGGGCTCACGGGCTCGGCGGCTCACGGGCGCTGGGGCTCACGGGCGCTGGGGATGACCGGGCTCTGGGGATGACCGGCTCTGGGGATGACCGGCTCTGGGCCTCAGGGGCTCACCGGCGGGCGTGCGCGGCCCGCTGCTCCCGGGCGGCCTGCTCGGGATGGCGGGCGCGCCAGTACGGATTGTCGTGCGGCAGGGCGCTGCCCACCCGCCCGTACATCCCGAACCACATCAGCATCACGCCGACGACGAAGCTGAACAGCACGTTCTGGATCTCGAAGGCGAGGAAGTTGAATTCCGTGTCCAACAGCGCCAGATTGACGAAACCGCTCAGGATGAACGCCACCCCCAGCACGATGTTGAGTTTGGATGCGAAGGTTCCGCCGATCACCATCCCGACGAACAGCAGCACGCCGATGCAGATCGACAGCACGCTCAGCGCACCGTTGGTGTTCAGGGCGAGCACCGTGTCGCCGCCCGTGTCGAAGAACCCGATCTGGTCGATGAGCCCCAGGACCCCGAAGACGACCAGCAGCAGCCCGGTCAGACCCGCGCCGACCCGGTAGACCTTGCTGAGCTTGTGGTCGGCGGGCAGGTGCTCGTCCAGCTTGGCGTTGACGGGGTGCAGCGCACGGCTCACCCAGTCGTGGGAGACCCGTGGCGTGCTGGGCACGTAGGACTCGTGGGGCACGTACGGCGCGTAGTTCTCATGAGGCTCGGTGCACCCATAGAGCGCGTGCGTCACGTACTCCTCGCTGGTCTTCCCGCTGGGCACGGGCACGGGCGCCCGCCGCTCCCGCCGGAGCGCACGAGACCGATGGGACGAGTGAAAAGCGTGGGCAGCCATACCGCCCTCCTCTGCTCCGTTCCCGGTACTCCGTGCCCGGCAACCCGGGCACCTCCAGCATCCGCCGCAGAACACATCGGGACAAATCCGAAAACAGGAGTCTGCGAGTCCGGTACGGAAGGTCATCCGGCGGCGGCGCGCCCGTCCCGGATGTCCGACACCACGCGGCCCACCGCCTGCCGGACCTCCTCCATCTCCTGAAGGAAGTGCCAGTAGTCGGGATGCCTCCCCTCCAGCCCGGCCAGCGCCCGCTCCACCCTGGCCACCGACTGGTCCAGAGGCCCCGCGTGCCGCGGATCGGGCACGCTGCGCCCCGCCATCGCCAGGCGCTGGGCGTCGCGGATCGCGAAGCGCGTCCGGTCCACCTCCGCCTGCGGATCCCGCGCCACGGCCTCCAGCCGCGTCAGCCGGTCCTGCGCCGCCGACACCGCCTCGTCGGTCGCGTCCAGGGAGGCGCGCACCGCGTCGATCAGCGCCGACACATCGGCCCAGCGCTGCTCGTCCCGCGCCCGGCCCGCCTCGAACAACCGGTCCTCGGCCTCCGCCACGTCCCGTACGGCCTGGTCGGGAACGTGCTGGAGGTCCTGCCAGCACGCCGCCGAGAACCTCCGCCGCAGCTCGCTCAGCACCGGATCCACCCGGTCCGCCCGGTTGCGCAACGCCTGCGCGCGCGTGCGCAGGCTCACCAGCCGCCGGTCGATCTCCGCTGCCCGCTCCGGCAGCCGCTCCGCCTCGGCCCGTATCGCCTCCGCGTCCCGCAGGATCCGGTCCGCGCGCTGCACCGTCTCCTGCACCCCGTGCAGGGCCGCGCCCTGGTTCAGCTTCGTCAGCTCCGGCCCCAGCGCCGCCAGCCGCGCCGCCAGCTCGTCGGCCCGCATCCCCTTGGCCCGTACGGAATCCAGCGCGTCACTGGCCGCCAGCAGCGCCGCCTTCGCCCGCTCCCGGGCCGGCGCGACGCGCGCCAGCTGCGTCTCCGCCCTGTCCAGCAGCGGCTGCAGTCCCTGCGCGAACCGGTCCAGCTCCCCTTTGACCCGTACCAGCTCGTCCCGGGCCCGCGTCAGCTGCTCCCGGGCCCGCGCGGCCACCGAGGCCTCCAGCTCGGCCCGGTCCAGGTCGTGCGCGTCGACCGCCTCGATGTACACGTGGCTGACCTGGTCGATCCGCCGGCCGAGCGCGGAGAACCCGTCGATCGCCTGCCGCGCGGCGGGCGACCCGTCCGCCGCCGCGATCGTCTCGATGGAGATCCGCAGATCCCGCTGCGCGGTGTCGAGCTCGTAGAACGCCGCGGCGGCGGCGTCCTTGGCCGCCTGCGCGTCCGCCCGCCGACTCTCGTCCCGCCCGCCGAACCACCGCCGGGATGCCGTCGTCACAATCCCTCTCCCGTACGCGTCCGCGCCAGCCCTGCCCCGGCCCATTCTCCCTCACGGGAACGGGTTTGCGTGGGGGGTGTGCCCGCCATGTAGGCTGTCCACTCGTCCACGGGTGCGTAGCTCAGGGGTAGAGCGCTGCTCTTACAAAGCAGATGTCGGCGGTTCGAAACCGTCCGCGCCCACCAGTGCAGAGGCCCCCAACCGATCATGGTTGGGGGCCTTTGACGGTAGTCCTCGACGGCATCGCAGCGCCCGGTTTCGGTTCGTGGTGCTCTGCCCAGGCACCGCAAGGGCCGAGCGGTACAGGGCACACAAGCGCTGATGGGACCAGGGGTGTCGGCGGCGGGGCGCATGTCGTGGCCGGCCCGGGCGCTGTTGCTAGGCCGCGCGAGGGGTGGCCGGCGGGTGGATGGGCTCGTGGTGGTGCCAGATGAGGTAGCGGTCCTCGCGCCGTAGCTCGGCGTCGCCCCACTCGATCCGCATCACGCCCCGCTCCATGGAGCAGGCATACGCCACGATGATCAGGCGAAGGTCATGTGGCAGGAGAGCCACGTCCGGATGGACGTGTTCTTCGTTCAGTTCGTCCAGGCCGAGGTCGAACGTCTGCTGCATCGGCTGTGGGCCGTGGCGGCGGATCAGGTCGGCCCGGAAGCCGGCAGCCTTCCGCAGCCGCGCCTCGGTGACCGGCACGTCCTTCTTCGCATAGCGGATCGGGTAGACCGCGTTGCCGCCGATGATCATCACCTTGCGGCCCTGCAGTCGACGCGAGGTCGCGCCCTCGAAAGGTGCCAGACCGGCTGCGAGTGCCTCGTACTGCGCTGCGTGGAGCCCGTGGCCGTACGCTTCCAGGGTTTGAGTGTGGACGCCCTCGTGTCCGTGCCGGGCCCTGTCGTGGGCTTCCATGAGACAGGACGGGATGGTCTCGGCCAGCCGGCCGGCCAAGGCGCCGAACGTCCTGGTGGCCCAAGGTGTCGCTGAACTCACGTGTGTCGCCCTCCCCCTGCGTGGTCAAAACGCCGAGCCGCACGTTCCTCACGGTGTGGGCCGCAGGCCAGGCGCGCAAGAGTGCACAGGAGCACGGACCGCGCACGGGACCCGTGTCCCACCTCCACCGATGACGTCAACGGGAGCCGTGCGAAGGCCCCCCGCCGGGCTCGGCGGGGGGCCTTTCGGTCAGGCGTTGGGGCGCTTGCCGTGGTTGGCCTTCTTCTTCTTGCGGGCGCGCTTCTTGTTACCTCGCTTGGCCATACGGGACATCTCCCTGCATTCGGGGATCTTTCATGGCCCCGTCAGTCTAGGTTCCGGGGCGCTTGAACTCCACAGGGCCTGCGTTCATCTGGATGGTTCCATCCGGGTGGAGGACCGGCCGGCGTTCGGTCATGCGGCCGCTGTACGCCTCGATGTGGCGGATCGCCGCGCCGTCCGGGCCCGTGAAGTCGACGAGGGCTATCGCCACCCAGTAGCGGGTCTTGGTGTTCTCGTAGAGCGGGACCGTCACCGTGGAGCCGCGGCCGTCGGTGACGATCACATGGGCCCCGAAGCTGCGGAAGGAGCCGAAGCCGTTGCTGAGCGCTGAGTACGCGCAGAGCAGGACGTAGCCCTGTTGCTCCGGGCGGGTGATGCGCAGGGTTTCGCGGCCGGGCTTGCGGGCATCGCCGTCCAGCTTGATGAACGGGGGCTCGTGCAGTGAGCCGAGCTGCTTGTAGTAGACGGCCTGGGAGTTCTTGGCGCTGGTCGGGCCGGTCTTGACCAGGGTGCCCGGTTCGGCCGTGCCGCGCTGGACGTCGGAGGCGGGGACGAACAGGGCGTAGAGGTCCAGGTCGGCGCCGCGCCGGCGGCGCTGGTCGCTGCCGCCGTCCCACTCCAGGGTGGCGGTCACCACCAGTTCGCGGTCCTGCTTGTCCAGGCTGATGGAGGCCCGGCCGCCCTTGTCCAGGCTGATCTTGCCGAGGGGGTAGGGCCTGGGGGCGTTCGGTGCCGATGCCGGGGTGGGTGTGGGTGCGGGTGCGGGTGCGGGGGTGGGGGCGGGTGTGGGTTCGGGCCTGCGGGTCGGGGCCTGGGCGGGGGGCTCGGAAGCCACCGTCACGCCGAAGTCCGTGGCCAGGCCCGCCAGGCCGTTCGCGTACCCCTGGCCGATGGCGCGCAGCTTCCAGCCGGAGCCGCGCCGGTAGATCTCCAGCAGCAGTACGGCCCGTTCGCCGTCGGTGAGGGGCGGAACGCGGAACTCCACCGGCTCCGTGCCGGCCTGCGCGGCCCGCACCCGTACGTCACTCACCTCGCGGAAGGTGCGGGCGGCGTCGTCCGGGTCGCAGCTCGCGACCAGGACCACCCGGTCCACCTCGGCGGGCAGGGCGGACGGGTCCACCTCGACGCGTTCGGGCCCGGAGGCGTCGGCGGCCAGGTGGCGGACCGCCCCGGACTCGGCGGACGGCTGGTTGTAGAAGACCAGGTCGTCGTCCGACCGGACCCTGCCGTCCGCGGTGACCAGCAGGGCGCTGAGGTCCACGGGGGCGCCGGCGTGGAGGAGGGAGGCGGTGAGCGGATCCGTGGTGACGGGTGTGTTGCCGCCCTTTTCCAGTACCGCCATGTGCCCGCCCCCCGAGTGTCCCGATCGATGGCGTCACTGTGCCACAGCGCTCCGGCCCCTTGGCGCCGTCCGGGGGCCGTGGGATCGTCGGGGGATGGGCGAGTGGCTGGCGTGGGGCGGGGCTGCCGGGGCTGCCGGGGTCGTCGCGGTGGTGCTGGTGGTGCTGGAACGGATCCGTGGGACGCGGTTCGAGCAGCGCCGGGAGGAAGAACGGGCGCGGCTGCTCGCGGGGCTCGCCGAGCCCGCGGGAGCGCCCCTCGCCGTCGTGCCCGCGGCACGGCCCGGGGCGACCAAGTTCGAGGACGTGAGCGCCGTACGGCCGCCCGCCGGGCTGCCCGAAGCGCGGCGGGACGAGTTCACGCCGCTCCTCGTCGAGTACTACGCGTACGGGCTGACACAGGCCCGCAGCAGCTTCGCGACCAGCCAGCGCTTCGCCGCGGCGGGCGCACTGATCCTGCTTGCCGGGGTGGGATCGGCCGTGTGGAAGGCCGAGAGCACCGGGGACCTCTACCTCGGGATCGTGACCGGCTCCGTCGGACTGGTCGTGACCCTCATCGGGCAGCTGTTCCACCGCCGGGCCGACATCGCGCTCCGGCACATGACCGACCAGACCGCCTCGCTGCGCGACGACCGGCGGACCGCCGAGACCATGCAGCAGGCCATCGGACTGCTCGACGCCGTCGAGGACCGGCAACTGCGGGCACGGATACAGGCCGGGCTCATCATGAAGCTGTCCGGGGCGGAACTGCCCCCGGCATAGTGGAGGTATGTGCCGTTCCATCAAGACCCTGCGCCCGCCCGCCATCCCCGAGAAGGCCACCGAGGAGGAGATCCGCGCCGCCGCACTGCAATACGTACGGAAGGTCTCCGGATTCAGAGCGCCCGCCGCGCACAACCACGAGGTCTTCGAGGCCGCCGTGGACGCCGTCGCCGAGGCCACGGCAGCGCTGCTCGACGGCCTCCAGGTACGGGGACAGGCGTCCGCCACGGCCTCGGCCTGAGGTACGGGGTTCCCGACGACCGTCATGCGGCGGCGCGGGGGGCGGCGCCCTCCTACGGAGTCGCGCTCCGTGTACGGATGCAGGCGGACCCCGCCGGTCCCGTCGTGCACCCGGGGCGGGCCTCGGGCCGTTCACCCCGAGCATGAGCAGGCCGTACGGGTCCCAGGCGGGCGGCGGTGCGGCGGTTCGCAGTACGACGACCAGGGGCAGGCGGCGCGGGCAGGGGGGACCGACGGCCACCCCCGCGACGCCGGAGGGGCGGTGCGGGGGAGGTCAGCCGGCTGCCGAGCGGCGGCGCAGCAGCCACACGCCGGTGCCGAGCGCCCCGGCGGCCAGCGCTCCGCCCGCGGCGATCATGCCCGGGCTCATGGAGGCGATGCTGCCGCCGGTCCCGCCCCGGGCGGCACCCGAGATGACCTGGATATTGACGGTGACGCGGTCGCCGGCCGGGCTCCCGCACTCGAAGAGCACCCGGTGGGTGCCGATGGAGGCGTTGCGGGAGATGGTGGCGCCGGCGGAGAGGTTGGTGGCCTGCAGGTTGCCGGGTGTCAGAAGCACCTCGCCGAAGGCGGTGGAGGAGGCCCTGCCGGTTCTGCTGCTGCAGCCGGCGAGGTTGAGGGCCACCCGGCCGCCGGGCGCGACCGTGCTGGGCGAGACGGTGGCGGAGGGGAAGGCGTGGGCCAGTGTGGCGGGGGTGACGGCGGCGAGGGCGGCGACGGCGAGGGTCGCGCCGGCCAAGGCGGCGGCGCGGCGACGCGGGCCGGGTCCGGGCCCGGTGCCGGTGCTGGTGCCGTGCCGGCTGCCGGGCGAGTGGGCGGGGGGCTTGGTGTGCGGCGGCTTGGCCTGCGGCGGCGTGGCGTGCATGGAGAGAACTCCTCGGGCTCCTCGAAACGGCGCGGCCAGGGCACGGATGTGACGCGGATTCGGTTGCGCACCGTGCTTCGGACGCTAGGAGCCCGGCCGGGGCACGGCGCGCGGGGTCGGGTGAACGGGTGAGCCGCTGCTCCGGCCGGGGGAGCCGATCCGCTGCGCGGGACCGCCCCCCACCGAAGCCCCGGCCGAGCCGATTGCCCTCCGGCCCCCTGCCCTCGCCCCCTCGGCCTCGGAGCCTGCCCCCGAGGCCTGAGCCCCGAGCCCCGCGGCCCGCGGCCCGGTGCCGGCTCCAATTGCCCGGCGGCCCGGTCCCGACGGCTGGGGCCCGGTCCCCGGGGCTGGGGCCCGGTCCCCGGGGCTGAGCCCCGGTCCCGAGGGCTGGGGCGGCTGGGCGCGGTGGCCGCTACGTGGCCGGGGTGGGCTGGGGGCGGCGGAGGAGGAACGCGGCCAGGGCGCCCGCAGCGAACAGGGCCACCAGGGAGAGGGCCGTGCCGAGCCATTGGGTGCCCAGCCACTGGGTGCCGAAGTAGCCGAGGGACACGCTGTAGCCGGCCCAGGCCATGCCGGCCAGTACCGACCAGGGGAGGAAGTCCTTCACCTTGCGGTGGGTCTTGCCCGCGCCCAGCGACACCACCGAGCGCCCCGCCGGGGCGAAGCGGGCGATCACGACGAGGGCGCCACCGCCGCGGGCCAGGGCCGTGCCCAGCCGTTCGTGGGCGCGGGTCAGCCGGCGGGAGCGGGCGATGGCCCGGTCCAGCCGGGCCCCGCCGCGCCGGGCCAGCCGGAACGCCGCCATGTCACCCAGCACCGACGCGGTCGTGGCGATCACGAGCAGGGCGAGGATGTCCGGGACCTGCGTGGTCACCGGCACGGGGCCCGCCGCCCCGGCAGCCGCCGCCGCAGCGGCCGCGGTGATCACCAGAACCCCGCTCGGCAGGACCGGGAGGAAGACGTCCAGCACGACGGACACGGCCACCACGGCGTAGATCCATGGGCTCGCGGTCAGCGACCCCAGAGTCTCAAACAAAGCGGGACTCCCCAGTCCGGTTGACGTGCTGCGGCATGAAGCGCCGCGACGTCGCGGGGGAGCGGCAGGAGCGGCTGACAGCCATACAGCGTACGCCCGGAGTCCACCCCTTGAACCCCCGGGGCAGCCCCTGACCTCAGGTGTGTCAGCCGCATCGCCCGTTACACCACTTCCGTCAGCTCCCGGTCCAGCACGGTCTCGAGCTCGGCGCCGGTTCGGCCCTTCTTGCGCGCCTGGTCGAGTTGGAGCCGCGCCGTGCGGCCGGACAGGGCCAGCGTCATCAGCTGGTTCCCGAACCACGGACCCGCCGTACGCCGCCAGCTGAGCGGCGGGCGGCCCGTGCGCCCGTGGCGGGTGAAGCCGCGGCCCAGCCACCGGCCCAGCCGCGACCAGCCCAGCCGGAAACCCCACTTCACGGCGGTATGGATGGAGTTGTGCACGGGCGAGCACGTCAGCTGGAACACCCGGGCCGTGCTGGGTATCCGAGGTTCGGCGACATACGCGTGGTGCACGTCCCCGGACAGGACGGCCACCGTCGCCGGCGCCCGCGGCCCCGTCGCCACCTCCTCGATCAGGTCCGTCAGCATCGCGAACGAGGCCGGGAACGCGGCCCAGTGCTCCAGATCGCTGCGCCGCCGCAGGTTCTCCCCGATCCGCGCCCACCGCGGTCCCCGATCCCCGCGGCACACCGCGGCGTTCCACGTCTCGGCATCGTGGATCAGCGGCGGCATCAGCCACGGCAGTGAGGACCCGATCAGGAGGTGGTCATAACCGCCGTGCCCCGCCAGGGCGTTGTCGCGCAGCCATTCCCACTCCGCCGGATCGAGCATCGCCCGGCCGTCCTCGGCCAGCACCCGCGCCGCACGGGTGTCCACCATCAGCAGCCTGGTCCGGCCGAAGTCGCGCCGGTAGCTCCAGCGCACCGTGCCCGGATCGGCGTCGGCCGCCGACGCGAAGGCCCGTAGCGCATCGGTGCCGTCAGGGGTCCGCCGTACCGCTGCGTAGAGCGCGTCCGCCTCCAGCTCGGCGGGCGAGAGGTTGCCCAGGTGCTGGTACACCCAGTACGACATCAGCCCACTGAGCACCCGCTCCTGCCACCACGGCGTCGCCCGCATCTCCGCCAGCCAGGCCGCGCTCGTGTTCCAGTCGTCGATGACGTCGTGGTCGTCGAATATGTGCAGGCTCGGCACGGTGGAGAGGAGCCAGCGGATCTCCGGGTCGAGCCAGGACTCGTCATACAGCCGCGTGTACTCCTCGTAATCCGCGACCTGTGCGCCCGGCGCCTCCCGCAGGTCCCGCCGGGCGGCCAGCCACTTCCGGGTCTCCGCCGACAGCGCGTCCGCGTACACCTGGTCGCCGAGCAGCAGCAGTACGTCCGGCCGGACCGCCTCCGGGTCGGCGGCCAGCCGCGCCGCGAGGGTGTCCAGGGCGTCCGGGCCGTGCCGCCCGTGCCGTCCGGCGGGCGGCGCGGCCTGGCGGCAGGAGCCGAAGGTGACGCGCACCCCGGGCGAGGGCCGGGCCGGGCCCGGGCCGGCCACGGCCGGAGTGCCGATCGTGCTGGCCGGGAAGCGGCTGTCGGCGAGCGGCCACACCCGTACCCCGTCGAGCAGCACCTCGTACTCCGTGACCGTGCCCGGGATCAGGCCCGTCACCGGCACGAGCGCATAGTGGTGGCCGGCTATCTGGAAGGTCCGCGCACTGCCGCCGGCCCCGTCCGCGCACCGCACCTCGGCCGTGCACGGGCGGTCCGCCTCGACCCATATGGTCGCCGACCGGCCCGTGTCCCAGTCGACATGGCGCAGCAGTGGCCCCAGACGCAACCCGGCCATGCAACTCCCCCTCCTCCGTATCCCCTTGGATCACGGTACGACGGGGAGGGGGAGCCGCGCCTCCCCCTGGCGGGGGAGAGACGGGAGGGACGGCAGGCAGGAGGGTCAGCAGCCGTTCAGGACGTTCACCAGCGCCGTCTTCTCGGCGGAGTCCATGCTCAGGCCCCAGTACTGCTTCACGTGGACCCACATCCGCGCGTACGTGCAGCGGTAGGCGGTCCGCGACGGCAGCCACTCGGCCGGGTCGAGGTCGCCCTTGGCCTGGTTGACGTTGTCGGTGACCGCGATGAGCTGCGGGCGGGTGAGGTCGTTGGCGAACTGCTGGCGCTTGCTGGTGGTCCAGGAGCTGGCGCCGGAGCGCCAGGCCTCGGAGAGCGCCACGACGTGGTCGATGTCGAGATCGGAGGCGGCGGTCCAGGTGGCGCCGTCGTACTCGGAGTACCAGCTGCCGCTCACCGAGGCGCAGGAGGAGTCGGTGAGGACGCCCACGCCATCACGCTTGAGGACGGTCTCGCGGGTGTTGCAGGTGCCGGAGACGGTGCTCCAGTGCGGGAAGAGGTCGCGGCTGTAGCCGGTGCTGGAACCTTCCGCCTGCGGGGTGACCGTCGCCAGGTAGGCGCGGGCGGCGGCCGCGCTGATGGGGGTGGGCGGGGCTGCCTGGGCGGCGGGCGCGCCGACGAGGGAGGTGAGCGCGGCGAGCGCGGCCGCGGACGCGAGCACGCTGAGTCGACGCGCGTAGACGTTGGATATGAGTGCCATGAGGGGCTCCCTGGGTGGGGGGATGGTGGCCGTGCGGCCCCGGCGGGGCGCGGCCATGCTGTCGGCGCCGGGTTTCGCGGGGATGGGCGCCAGGTGACAGCCTGGCGACATGTGCACGTCACATCAAGCTTTGCAAAGCTCTTGTTTCAAGCGGAAGTTGAGATTCCCCGATGCGGTGAGAGGTGTCCGGGAGGATGCGGCCGACGGGTTCGGGACCAAAGGCCCATTCCGGGCGGCGGCGGCCGTCGCGTACTCTGTTCGGAGCAGAAGGGGAGTAGCTCTTCGCCGGACCGTCGACATACTGCTGGGTCATCCCAGCCGGCGCCCGGAGGCAGACCACGTTGTTTGCACGTGGCCCGCCAGCGAGACCTTCGGCCGCAGTGTCCTGTCCATGCGGAAGCGCGTTCGTGCGCGCGTACGCAACCGATCGGGGCGCCGCCGAGCCGAAGCGACCCCTGACACAACCCAGGTCTCTCGGTACCGATGGCGTCCTGCCCGACCGATAGAGGTTCCTCCTCCGTGTTCAGCTTCACCGTCTTGGCGATCGCCTTCGGCGTCGTCTTCCTCGCCGAGCTCCCCGACAAAACGGCCCTCGCCGGCCTGATGCTCGGCACCCGCTACCGCGCCTCGTACGTCTTCGCGGGCGTCGCCGCCGCCTTCGCCGTGCACGTGGCGCTGGCCATCGCCGCGGGCAGCGTCCTGACGCTGCTCCCGCACCGCCTCGTCCAGGCGGTCGTGGGCGTCCTGTTCCTGGCCGGTGCGGCGATGCTGCTCCTGAAGAAGAGCGACGGGGAGGAAGAGGTCAGGGCGCCCGCCGACCAGTCCTTCTGGAAGGTCTCCGGGGCCGGGTTCATGCTGATCCTGGTGGCGGAGTTCGGTGACCTGACGCAGATCATGACGGCCAACCTCGCCGCACGCTACGACAACCCCGTCTCGGTCGGCCTCGGTGCGGTGCTGGCCCTCTGGGCGGTCGCGGGCATCGGCATCCTGGGCGGGCGGACGCTGATGAAGTACGTGCCGCTGCGGCTGATCACGAAGGTGGCGGCGGCGGTGATGGGGGCCCTGGCCGTGTTCTCGCTGTACGAGGCGATCACGGGCTGACCCCCCCCCCCCCCCCGGGGCGCCGTCCCCGGCCCCGTCCCTGCGGTTGTTCGGCCCGCCCCGACCCCGGTCCCCGGCCCTCGCGGTCCGGGCTTGGCCCCAGGTCTGGGGCCCGGCCGCTCGGTCTCCGGCCCCGTCCGAGGACTCGGCCCCCGGCCCGTCCCCGTCCGCGGACCCGCCTCCGGTTCCCGATCCGGGTCCGCTCATGAGCCGCCCACGATCGCTACGCGCTCCTCAATGGCGGGGTTCAGCCCCCGCCTGGGGCTGGACCCCTGCCTGGGGCGGAGGCCCCGCCTGGGGGAAGGGGACGAAAGAGGCTCTAAAGGGGCCGGGGAAGGGCCCAGGAGGACGAATCCTCGTCCTTGCTGAGCTGTATCCCCCAGCGCGAGCCCACCAACGAGAGCCGGAGCCACACACCCCAACTTCCGAGACGACCGTGGACGCCGTCAGGGCGAAGCGCGTAGTGATGTGAGGCGAGACCAGCCCCAGGCGGGCCGCAGTCGCCGTCGATGAGGAGCGCGTAGCGATGTGAGGCGCGCATCCTCCCGCCGGGCTCTTGTGGCCGAGGTGTGAAGGGGTCTCGGCCGTCGCCCAGCTCGGAGGGCGAGACGGGAACCCGGGCCGAGATCCGGCCCATTGGCCGAAGCAGGGTCGAACATCTCCGCCCGGCCGGCTTGTGAACCATTCCGCCCGGCCCGTTCTTTTGGGGGTTTCCCGGCAGTCCTTGTCTTTCCGTGGCGGGCCGGCCTGTCAAGGGTGGAGCGCAGCGACATCGCGCAGCGACGCGACGAAGGAGCGCCCTTGACAGGCCGGCCCACCACGGAAGGACTATGGGGCTGACGGGAAATTCCCAACCCTCCCTGGCTCCCGGCCGGCCGAGGCTCCGCCGCGCCCGGGCCTCACCCCACCCGCACGCCTCGCCGCCCCCAGCCGCCTCAGGCCGCCGTGCCCACCGTCACTTCTATCGAGCCGTCCGGGGTCGCCGTGACCCGCAGGGACCGGAGGTCCTCCGCGTGGGCCGTCGGGGTGTGGGCGGCAGCGCGGGGGCCGATGCCGATCACGCGCATGCCCGCCGCCCGGCCCGCGGCGATGCCGGCGGCCGAGTCCTCGAAGACGATGCAATCGGCCGGGGCCACACCCAGGGCGGCGGCGCCCTTGAGGAAGCCCTCCGGGTCCGGCTTGCTGGCCCGGACGGACTCGGCCGTGACCCGGACCTCCGGCATCGGCAGGTCTGCAGCGGTCATCCGGGCCGTGGCCAGGGCCGCGTCGGCCGAGGTGACCAGGGCGTGCGGCAGGCCGGCGAGGGCGGCCATGAACTCGGGGGCGCCCGCCACGGGGACCACGCCGTCGACGTCGGCCGTCTCGCGGGCCAGCATCTCCGCGTTCTCGGCGTGGTTGAGCTCCATCGGGCGGTCCGGCAGGAGTACGGCCATCGTGGCGTAGCCCTGGCGGCCGTGGACCACCTTCAGGGCCTCCTGCGGGTCCAGGCCGTGGGCCACCGCCCAGTCGCGCCAGCACCGCTCGACCACCACGTCCGAGTTGACGATCGTCCCGTCCATGTCCAGCAGCAGGGCCCTGGCGGTCAGGACTGCGGGTGCGGGTACGGGTCCGGGGGCGTGTGCAGGTGCGGTGGCGGTGATGCTGTCCGGCATCGGCTGGGCTCCAGACGGGCGGGAAAGAGAACAAGTGGTTCCGTCCACCGGTCAGGGAGTGCGGACGGAACCACTTTGTTCCTCCACGATACAAAACAAGGGCGGTCGACGCCAATCACGGGCGGGAACCGCCTTCGGCGGGGCCCTCAGCCCTCCAGCGCCCGGCGGGTGAGCGGACCGTAGACGCCCCACTCCTCGTTGATGTCGTTGTTGTACTGGAACGTCGACACGGCGTTCTCCACGCGCCAGTCGAACTTGCCGTTGACCTTGTACGGGAACAGCCCCTTCGCCGCCAGCAACCGCTGCAGCTTCTCCACCTCCGGCCCCGAGTCCCCGTAGCGCAGGGTCGGACCCGACGGGCTCGGCGGCTTCGACTGGCCGGGGGAGCGGCTCGCGCTCGCCGACGGGCTCGGCGGAGCGGACGTCGCGGAACGCGACGCGCTCGGCGACGGGGACTTCGAAGGGCTCGGCGACGCGGAACGCGAGGCCGAGGGTGAGGCGGACGCACTCGGCGAGGCCGAGGACTGCGAGGAGGAGGACGGGGCCGGGGCGATCGCCGCCGGCGCCGAAGCCTTCGCGTCCATGAGGGCGGTGTCGCCGCTGCCGGACTCCGGCAGCACGAACACGGCGAGGGCCGTGCCGCCGAGGGCGACGACCGCGGCGGCGCCCAGCAGCAGCGGCAGCAGGCGCCGCGCCGAACGACCGCCACGCTTCTCCGGGCCCCCGCCCCCGCCCCCACCCCCTCCCCATCCCGATTCCGAGTCACCGGCGGCCTCCGCGAACGCGGGGTACGCGGGGTACGCCGGGTACGCGGCGGTCGCCGGTGCACCCGGGAACTGCGCGGCCTGCGGCGCCGCCGGGAAGGCGGTGGTTTCCGCAGCCGCCCCGGCCGCGAGCGCTTCAGCCCCCGCTATCGCCCCGCCCGACACGCCTGCCGAGGCCGCCCCGGCCCCCGGCACCGCCGGAAGCTGGACCGTCTCCGCAGCGTCCGGCTGCGGCTGCGGCTGCGGCTCCAGCGCGTCCGGCCACGGCTGCGCCGACGGCGCGGCGGACATCGACGCGGGACCGGACCCCAGCACCGACTCCGACCCCGGCCCAGGCACCGGCCCAGGCCCCGACCCCAGCCCCGACCCCGGAACCGACCCCGACCCCGGCACCGGCCCAGGCCCCGACCCCGGAACCGACCCCGGCCCAGGCACCGGCCCAGGCCCCGACCCCAGCCCTGACCCCGGAACCGACCCCGACCCCGGCACCGACCCCCGCACCGACCCCGGCCCAGGCCCCGACACCGGCCCAGTGCCCGACCCCGGCACCGACCCCAATCCCGGCGCCGACCCCGGCCCCGATCCCAGAGCCGACCCCTGCACCGCCCCCGCTCCGCCCCCGGCCATCGCCTCCGGCGTGCCGTTGCCGTGTGCCGGCGTGCCGTTGCCGTGCGTCGGGATGTCGTGGTGCGGCGTGCCGTGCTGCGGCTGCGGGGTCACCACGCCGGTCACCGGCTGCGGAGACACGGGGATGGGGGGCTCCGTCTCGCCGGGGTCGGGCAACGTCACGTACGGCCGGATGCGCAAGGGGTTGAACCCCACATCCGGCGCACACCGGCAGCCGCCGCCGACTACGGCGCCGCAATCCGGACAGTGTTCACCGTTCACTGGAATCCCTCCCTGGCCACTGCCAGCGATTATCCAGACGCGTCAAGGCCCCTCCCAAGCGCCCGAGAGGCCATAACCGGACACACCACTCACGATGGAGATCGACGGAGATGCCGATCCGGCCTGAGGAGGAGTCGATGACTCAGGATGTGACGAAGGAGTCCCGGGACCCCGGTCCCGGCCCGCAGAACCCCGGACCCGGCGCCGAGCACGCGACCCGCGAAGTGCTCGTCTCGATAGGCGCTCTCCTCCTGGGCCTGCTCATCGCCGCGCTCGACCAGACCATCGTCTCGACCGCCCTGCCGACCATCGTCAGCGACCTCGGAGGCATGGCCCACCTGTCCTGGGTCGTCACCGCCTACATGCTCGCCTCCACGGCGGCCACCCCCCTGTGGGGCAAACTCGGCGACCAGTACGGCCGCAAGCGGCTCTTCCAGTACGCCATCATCCTGTTCCTCATCGGCTCCGCCCTCTGCGGTCTCGCCCAGGACATGCCGCAGCTCATCGGCTTCCGCGCCCTGCAGGGCCTCGGTGGCGGCGGGCTGATCGTGCTGTCCATGGCGATCGTCGGCGACATCGTCCCGCCCCGTGAACGCGGCAAGTACCAGGGCCTCTTCGGTGCCGTCTTCGGCGCGACCAGCGTGCTCGGCCCGCTGCTCGGAGGCCTGTTCGTGGACCAGCTCTCCTGGCGCTGGGTCTTCTACATCAACCTCCCCATCGGTCTCGTCGCACTCGTCGTCATCGCCGCCGTCCTGCACATCCCGGCGCGGCCCTCGAAGCACACCATCGACTACCTCGGCACCTTCCTCATCGCCTCCGTCGCCACCTGTCTCGTGCTCGTCGCCTCCCTCGGCGGCACCTGGGGCTGGGGCTCGGCCCGGATCGTCGGCCTCGCCGTCCTCGGCGCCGTGCTGCTCGTCGCCTTCGTCCTCGTGGAACGGAAGGCCGCCGAACCCGTCCTGCCGCTCAAGCTCTTCGGCATCCGCACCTTCACCCTCTGCTCGGTGATCAGCTTCATCGTCGGCTTCGCCATGTTCGGCGCGATGGTCTACCTCCCGACCTTCCTCCAGGTCGTCCAGGGCGTCTCACCGACCATGTCCGGCGTCCACATGCTGCCCATGGTGATCGGCATGCTGATCGCCTCCACCGGCTCCGGTCAGATCGTCAGCCGCACCGGTCGCTGGAAGGTCTTCCCGATCGCCGGCACCGGTGTCACCGCGATCGGCCTGCTCCTGCTGCACCAGATGGACCGCACCAGCTCCACCTGGGAGATGAGCGCCTACTTCTTCGTCTTCGGCGTCGGCCTCGGCCTCGTCATGCAGGTGCTCGTCCTCGTCGTGCAGAACGCCGTCAGCTACGCCGACCTCGGCGTGGCCACCTCCGGTGCCACCTTCTTCCGCTCCATCGGCGCCTCCTTCGGCGTCGCGATCTTCGGCACGGTCTTCACCAACCAGCTCGACGGGAAACTCGTCGCCACCCTCGCCGGCATTCCGCTGCCGCCCGGCGCCGACGCCCAGCGGCTGGAGGCCGACCCCCGGGCGATCGCCGCGCTCCCCGCCGCACTGCGACCCCGGGTGCTCGACGCCTACGCCTCCGCCATCACGGACGTCTTCCTCTACGCCGTGCCCGTCGTCCTCGTCGCCTTCCTCATCTCGTGGTTCCTGAAGGAGGACAAGCTCCGCGCCTCGGTCACCGCGCCCGACGTCTCCGAGACCCTCGCCTCCAACCCCGTGCAACGCTCATCCCGGGACGAGGTGGCCCGCGCGCTGTCGGTCCTCGGCAGCCGGGAAGGCCGCCGCCACGTCTACGAGAGGATCACCGAGAAGGCCGGCTACGACCTGCTGCCCGCCTCCAGCTGGCTGCTGCTGCGGATCAACAAATACGGCTCCGCCGAGCCCGCGCTCCTCGCCGAACGCACGAGCGTGCCGCTGACGACCATCACGGATGCCGCCCGACAGGTCGAGGAACGCCGGCTCGCCGTCCGTGACGGGCTGCCGCTCGTCCTCACCGACCAGGGCCGTGAGGCCGCCGTCAGGCTCGCCGCCGCCCGCCAGGAATCCCTCGCCGAACTCCTCGGCGACTGGTGGGGGCCGGACCGTCCGACGGACCTGGACAAGCTGGTGCGCGAGATCAACGCGGAGCTGTGCGGATCAGACGCCGAGGAACCCCACGAAGGCCTTCCGAGGCGGGACCACGCCGCTCGCTAGACCGCCCCGCCGCTCGCCGCTCGCCGTCCGGGGGACTCAGACGAGCCGCTTCTCGAACCAGTGCTCGGCATACGGGCCGTCGTTGTAGGCGGGTATTTCCCGGTACCCGTGCCGCGCGTACAGGGCCCGCGCCTCCACGAGGTCCGACCGGGTGTCCAGCCGGACCCGCTCAGCGCCCAGCGCGCGGGCCTCCGCCTCCAGCACCTCCAGAAGCGCCGCCCCGCCGCCGGTACCGCGCGTGCGCCTGTCGACGTACACCCGCGTGAGCTCGGCGGTCACCGGGTCGAGCAGCCGGAACCCGCCGCACGCCAGCGGTTCGCCCGCCAGCCGGCCGACGACGAACTGGCCCGTCGGCGGGGCGAGCCCGTCGGCCGGGAAATCGCGGACGCCCTGGTCGATCTCGGCCTCGCTCACGGACCGTTTCCAGTACCGGCCGGCGACCTCCGCGTAGTACGCGCGGAGCAGGACGACGGCGTCAGGGGTGTCGTAGGGCTCGGGTGTCACGGTCCACGTCTTGATCACGTTGCTGTTCATGGCGTCATTGTGGAGCGGGTGGAGGATCTCCCGCGTGGAATATCCACAGGCACGGACCGATGATATGAAAAGGGGAAAATCGCCCAGATGGAGGGTGTGAGCGCCATGTCCAAGCATCCCGACGCCGTCCTGGTCCGCCGCGGCTACGAAGCCTTCTCCAAGGGCGACCTGGAAACGATGAGCACCCTGTTCACGGCCGACGTCATCCACCACGTGCCGGGGGACAACCCGCTGTCCGGGCACCACAAGGGGCGCGAGGCCGTCCTCGACCTCTACCGCCGCCTCGGGGAGGAGACGAAAGGCACCATGCAGCTCGACCTGCACGCGGTGCTGGCGGACGGGCGCGGGCACGTCATGTCGTTCCACACGCTCAAGGCCGACCGCGGCGACCGGGGCCTCGAGGTCCAGCAAGGCCTCTTCTTCACGATCGTCGGCGGCAAGATCACCGACATCGACGAGTGCACGCAGGACATCGACGAAGAAGACGCCTTCTGGAGCTGAGCGGCGGGGCGGAAGGGGTGCCCGGGGCACGCGCCCCGGGCACCCCCACGCGCTTGGCGTTCCGCCGCGCCTGGCGTTCGGCCGCATCCGGCCGCGTCCGGCGTTCCGCCGCGCCTGGCGTTCGGCCGCGTCCGGCGTTCGGCCGCGTCCGGCGCTTCGCCGCCATGGCGTTCCGCCGCGCCTGGCGTTCCGCCGGGTCCGACTTCCGCCGTCTCAAGCCTTCTTCGGAGCCGCCTGCTGTACGACCTCGAACGACCACACCGAGGACCCGGAGGCCGCGGGCTTCGGACGCTCGCCGCCGCCCTCGCCGCCGCCCTGGTGGGCCGCCTTCATCGGCCCCTCCATCCACGCCTGGAAGTCCTCCTCCGACCGCCACCGCGTGTACACCAGGTACTGGTCGGTGCCCTCCACCGGGCGCAGCAGCTCGAACCACTCGAACCCGTCCGAGGACTCCACCGCCCCGGCCCGGGAGGCGAACCGCTGCTCCAGCACCTCCCGCTGCTCGGCAGGTACGGTCAGCGCGTTGATCTTCACGATGCTCATGCGGGCCATCCTAGGTATCCGACCCGGGATATCGTCGTCCGGGTAATGAACAACGCGGTATGAAACGCGGTATGAAACGCGGCAGCCAGGCGAAGTCGGGGTTGCGGTCAATTGGGCGGGAGGCCGGCGAGGCGTGGCTAACGCGGCGGAGCACAGTAGTGGACACGGACATGCCGGAGTCATAGGCGGTAACGGCAGGCTCGCGGCCGCGCGCCTGCTCCTGTGGGCGCTGGCCGGCGTACTCGCCGTCAGACAGGCCGCCGCCGTGCTGCGCGTGCCACCGGGCGAATGGCTGAGCGGGTTCCACCTGCCCGGCAGCCTGCCCGGCACGCTGTACGACGCCGGCCAGTTCACCGGCACGCCCTTCGCCGGGCTGGTCCTGAAGCCGTTCACCGGCCTCGCGGCGCCCTCGCTGGAGGTCGCCTGGACGACGGTGACGCTGCTGTTCGTGGCCGCCATCGGGCTCGTCGCCGCGCGCGGCCTGCCCGATCCCGTGCCGCGCCGCACCGCGCTGCTCGCCGCTCCCGTGCTGACCGCCCTGCTCATGGTCTCGCTGCCGGTGCGCGAGGCCGCCTCGCCGGGGCAGACGGCCGTGCTGCCCGTGCTGCTGGTGCTCCTGGCCGTGTTCCGGGTGCCCGGCGAGCGTCCGGCCGGATTCCTCCTCGGCCTCGCCGCCGCCCTCCAGCCCGCCCTGCTGCTGTTCGCCCCGCTGCTGTGGCTCGCCGGGCGGCGCCCCACCGCGCGCTCCGCCGCCGTGACCTTCGCCGGAGCCACCGCGCTGTCCTGGGCGGCGCTGCCGCGGGACTCGTGGACGTACTGGGTGAGCCACCTGGCCGGCACCGGCCTCGGCGGCGCCCCCGACGGGCTCGCCAACCAGTCCCTGCACGGCGCGCTGCTGCGCTTCGGCCTGACGGGGCCGGTCGAGATCCTGCTCTGCCTCGCTCTCGCCGGCACCGTCGTCGTCCTCGGTCTGCGCCGCGCGGCCCGCTACGCGCGCGACGGCCAGCTGCTGCTCGCGGTCGCCCTCACCGGCTGTACGGCCGTCGCCGTGTCCCCGGCCGGCTGGCGCCACCAGCTGCTGTGGGTGCTGCTCGCGATGGCGGGCAAGGTCGGCAAGCGGGCCGCCGACCGGCCCGTGTGGCCGGTGGCCGTGGTCCTGGCGATGAGCCTGCCCAGCGACGTGCTGCTGCCGAACCTGGTCGCGCTGGCGCCCGTACGGGACAACGTGCTGCTGCTGACCGCGCTGGCGGCGGCCTGCGCGGTGCCGTTCCTGCCGCGCACCTCGCCGTACTGGCGCGAGCCCGTCCCCACCGACTACGGCCGCCCGGCGGCCGCCCGGTGGGCGAGGGTGCCGCTGCTGCCGTTCTGGCGGCGCGTGCTGTCCCGCCCGAACCTGCTGCTGGAACTGCTGCTGATACGGGTCGGCTACTCCCTGTACTCGCACATCCGGGCCGCCGCGCCCACGAGCCGTTCGCTCGCGGAGGGCAACGGCAGCCAGATCCACGGCATCGAGAAGGCGCTCGGCATCGACATCGAGCAGGCCGTGAACCACGCCGTCGTGAACACGCCCTGGCTGGAGGCGTTCTTCAACTTCTACTACACCTCCTTCCACTTCGTGATCCCGCTGACGATCCTGGCGGTGCTGTACTGGCGGCGCCCCGGCGACTACCGCTGGGCCCGCGCCTCCCTCGGCCTCGCCACCGTCCTCGCGCTCATAGGCTTCTGGCTCTACCCGCTCGCACCGCCGCGCCTCATGCCCGGGCTCGGCTTCATCGACACCGTGCACGGACCGCAGGACCTCGCGAACCCGTCGTACGGGGCGATGACCGCGATCTCCAACCAGTACGCGGCGATGCCCTCGCTGCACTTCGGCTGGTCGCTGTGGTGCGGGATCGTGATCGTGGTGCTGGCGCCGAAGGGCTGGCAGAAGCTGCTCGGGGTGCTGCACCCGCTGATCACGGTGTGCGCGATCGTGGCCACCGCCAACCACTGGGTGCTCGACGCCGTGGGCGGGGCGGCCGTCGTCGCCGCCGGCTTCGGGCTGGTGTTCCTGCTGTCGGGGCCGCGCCGGCTCCAGCTGGCGGTGCCGGCGCAGCGGACCGGCCCCGCCGAGGACGCGGACGGCGCGGACCGGCAGGCCAAGGCGCCCGCGCGCACCTGAGGGGGCGCCGGGCGCCGCGGGCTCAGGCCGGCGCCGGCGGGACGTTCTGGTTGAGGCGGAAGAGGTTGTCCGGGTCGTAGCGGCGTTTGAGTTCCCGCAGCCGCCGGTACTTCCCGGGCCCGTACGCCTCGCGGACCCGGTCCTCGCCCTCCTCCATCAGGAAGTTCGCGTACACGCCGGTCCGGTGGGGGGCGAGCGCCGACCACAGGCCGCGCGCCCACTCCCGCTCCCGGTCGAAGCCCTCGGCGTCCTCGCAGGTGCCGTTGATGTTGAAGGTGTGGCCCGCGGTGCGGCCGCCGAAGGCCGTCTCCTCCTCGCCGACGCGGCTGATGGCGCCGCCCAGCTGGAAGATCGGGAAGGCGGTCAGCGGGGAGACGATCCGGGCCGCGTGCTCGGCCGTGACGTCGATGACCTCGTCACCGAGCCGGTCCACGTCGCAGGACTTGAAGTAGTACCAGCGGCCGTGCGGGAACGACGGGTCGAACATGGCCTGGTGCTCGGTGAACGGCTTCGGCGCGCACAGGTCCAGCACCGGCGGCGGCCCCCACGCGCGCAGCGGCCGCAGCACCCGTTCACCCTCCTCGACCGGCCCGGCGTAGCAGCACACCACCATGACCACCGGTTCCCCGCGCAGTTCCGGCGGGACGAACGGCAGCGGCGGCGCCTTGCGGTGCACGACCGCCGTGGTCAGGTCATCCGGTACGTCGGTGATCCATTCGCGGTAGAAGCGCAGCATCCGCGCCGAATCCGCCATCGGCCAGACGATCGGACCGGCCAGTACGACGGGCCCGAGCGGGTTGAGCCGGAACTCGAACTCGGTGACGACGCCGAAGTTGCCGCCTCCGCCCCGCACCCCCCAGAAGAGGTCAGGGTTGACGTCGGCGCTCGCCTTCAGCAGGGTGCCGTCGGCGGTGACGAGGTCCACCGACAGCAACTGGTCGACGGTGAGCCCGTACTTGCGCATCAGCCAGCCGATGCCGCCGCCGAGGGTGAGTCCCGCCAGCCCGGTGTGGGTGACGATCCCGGCGGGCACGGCCAGCCCGAAGGCCTGCGTCTCGTGGTCCAGCTCGCCGAGCAGCACCCCGGCCTGGGCCCGCACCGTGCGGGCCTCGGGATCGACCCGGATCCCCTTCATCAGGGACAGGTCGATGACGAGGCCGTCGTCGCACACCGACTGGCCGGGGAAGCTGTGCCCGCCGCTGCGCACCGCCAGGGGCAGGCCGGCCGCCGGTCCGCAGGGGCCGGCGGAGCGGACGGCGGTGATCACGTCGGCGGCGCCGGTGCAGTGGGCGATGAGGGCGGGACGGCGGTCGACGGAGCCGTTCCAGACCCGGCGGTCCTCCTCGTAGCCGTCGTCGCCGGGCCGCACGAGCGGCCCCCGGAAGGTTCTGGCGAGCTCGTCGAACGCGCTGGCGGAGAAGGCGGACACGACGGCGGACATGACGGCTCCCTCGCCCGAGTGACGGCGGGTCGCGGCGGAACGCCGACGGGGTGCCGGGGGCGATCGGCAGTCCGCCCCGGCACCACGTCGGTGGATCGCCGCGTCCTGTCAGGATCCGCCGGTCGTGTCCGGGCCGCCACTCGGGGGCCCGCAGCCCTGCGACGGCCCCGACGGACGGCAGGGGCCGGGGCGTGGGAGGAGGGGGCCCCTGCCGTCCTGGTTCACGGGTCAGCCGCGGCCGACCCGGAGCTCCTTGATGCCGTTCAGCCAGGCCGCGCGCAGCCGCCGCGGGCCCTCACCGGTCAGGCGCAGGTCGGGCAGCGCGTCGGCCAGCGCGTTGAAGATCAGGTCGATCTCCAGGACGGCCAGGGACTTGCCGAGGCAGAAGTGCGGACCGCCGCCGCCGAAGCCCAGGTGCGGGTTCGGGTCGCGGGTGATGTCGAAGACGTCCGGGTTCTCGAAGACCTCGGGGTCGTGGTTGGCGGAGGAGTAGAACAGGCCCACCCGGTCGCCCGCCTTGATCTTCTGGCCGCCCAGTTCGGTGTCCTGGGTGGCGGTGCGCTGGAAGGACACCACCGGGGTGGCCCAGCGCACGATCTCCTCCGCGGTGGTGGAGGGCCGGGTCGCCTTGTACAGCTCCCACTGCTCGGGGTGGGTGAGGAAGGCGTGCATGCCGTGGCTGATGGCGTTGCGGGTGGTCTCGTTGCCGGCGACCGCCAGCAGCAGGACGAAGAAGCCGAACTCGTCGGAGCCGAGGTTGCCCTGGCCCTCGGCCGCCACGAGCTGCGTGACGATGTCCTGGGCGGGGCACTCCTTGCGCTCGGCGGCCAGGTTCATCGCGTAACCGATCAGCTCCATCGCGGCGTTGGAGCCGACCTCCTCGGTGATCGCGTACTCCGGGTCGTCGTACGCGATCATCTTGTTCGACCAGTCGAAGATCTTGGCGCGGTCCTTCTGCGGTACGCCGATCAGCTCGGCGATGGCCTGGAGCGGGAGTTCGCAGGCGACCTGGGTGACGAAGTCGAAGCTGCCGTCCGCCGAGGCGGCCACGGCCTCCTCGGCGATCTTCCGGGCCCGCTCGCGCAGGGCGTCCTCCAGGCCGCGGATGGAGCGCGGGGTGAATCCGCGCTGCACGATCTGGCGTACGCGGGTGTGCTCCGGCGGATCCATGTTCAGCATGATCAGGCGCTGGGCATCTATGGCATCACGCTGGATGTGCTCGTTGAACCGGATGATCGCCGTGTTGAGGGTGGAGGAGAAGAGCTCCGGGTGGGTGGAGACGTACTTGACGTCCGCGTGCCGGGTCACGACCCAGTAGCCCTCGTCGTCGAAGCCGGTGACGCCCCGGGGCTGCGGGCACCACCACACCGGTGCGGTCTGCCGCAGTTCCGCGAACTCCGGCAGCGGGACCCGGCTTTGGAGCAGGTCGGGGTCGGTGGCGTCGAAGCCTTCGGGCAGCGCGGGGCAGGACATCGGGCGACTCCAAAGTCTGACGGCCCATCAGATGTTGGCTCGAAGGTAGTAACGAGTTCTAGAAGTGACAAGGCTTGGCGCAGCACCTGTTGCGTGTGGAATCCGTGCAGGCCGCGTGCAAGACCCTTGCGTGGCGGGCCCCCAGGTCATAAAACTGCGGGGAGAACTAGAACGCGTACTAGTTCGGGCGGGGCCGCCGGGACGGCCCGCCGCGCCGGCACAGTGCAGGAGAGGACGAGCTCATGGCCGCGGAACCCGTCATCGTCGAAGCCGTACGCACCCCCATCGGCAAGCGCGGGGGCGCGCTCGCCAACCTCCATCCCGCCTACCTGCTCGGCGAGACCTACCGCGAACTGCTGGCCCGAACCGGAATCCGGCCCGACTGCGTCGAGCAGATCGTCGGCGGCACCGTCACCCACGCCGGCGAACAGTCGATGAACCCCGCCCGCAACGCCTGGCTCGCCATGGGCCTCCCGTACGAGACCGCCGCGACGACCGTGGACTGCCAGTGCGGCAGCTCCCAGCAGGCCAACCACATGGTCGCCAACATGATCTCCGGCGGGGTCATGGACATCGGCATCGCCTGCGGGGTCGAGGCCATGAGCCGCGTCCCGCTGGGCTCCGGATCGAAGCACGGCCCCGGCAAACCGTTCCCGGACGAGTGGAACGTCGACCTGCCCAACCAGTTCGAGGCCGCCGAGCGCATCGCCCGCAACCGGGGACTGACCCGCGAGGACGTCGACCGCCTGGGTGTGCTCTCGCAGGAGCGGGCCGCCACCGCCTGGGCCGAGGAGCGCTTCAAGCGCGAGACCTTCGCCGTGCAGGTGCCCACCACCGAGGAGGAGCAGGCCGCCGGACAGGGCATGTGGCGCCTGGTCGACCGCGACGAGGGACTGCGCGACACCAGCATGGAGGGCCTGGCCCGGCTCAAGCCGGTCATGCCGACCGCCGTGCACACCGCCGGGAACTCCTCGCAGATATCCGACGGCGCCGCCGCCGTGATGTGGGCCTCCCGCAAGATGGCCCGGGCCCTCAAGCTCAAGCCGCGCGCCCGCATCGTCGCCCAGACCCTGGTCGGCGCCGACCCGCACTACCACCTGGACGGGCCGATCGACGCGACACGGGCCGTGCTCGGCAAGGCCGGGATGTCCCTCAAGGACATCGACCTCGTCGAGATCAACGAGGCCTTCGCCTCCGTCGTCCTCAGCTGGGCCCAGGTCTTCGACCAGGACCTGGAGAAGGTCAACGTCAACGGTGGCGCCATCGCCCTCGGCCACCCCGTCGGCGCCACCGGCGCCCGGCTGATCACCACCGCACTGTACGAACTGGAACGCCGTGACAAGGAGTTCGCGCTGATCACCATGTGCGCGGGCGGTGCGCTCGCGACCGGGACGATCATCCAGCGCCTGTGAGTGCGTGAGCCCGTGCGCGGGCGCCGAAGAACCCTGTGGGATGGGATGCAGAAGGCCCCGGGGGCCGGACCTGGGGAGGCCGGCCGCCGGGGCCTTCGTATGCCTGCTGCCTGTGCTGCCGGCGGCTCAGTACCAGTGGTTGGCGGACCAGAAGTTCCAGGCGCCGACCGGGCTGCCGTAGCGGGAGTTCATGTAGTC
>NZ_JBVJKF010000030.1:0-82804 GCF_055585365.1 Streptomyces sp. NPDC053432 | reverse complement strand
ATCTTCGCGACCGTGCGGCAGGTCCTCACGGGCGGCGATGTGATCTCGCCGGTCGCCGTCCGCCGGGTACTGGAGGCCTGCCCCGACACCACCGTCCGCTCCACCTACGGCCCGACCGAGACGACCCTCTACGCCACCCAGCGCCGCTTCACCCAGGACGACGAGGTGCAGGGGTCCGTCCCGATCGGTGCTCCCCTCGACAACATGCAGGTGTACGTGCTGGACGCGGCGTTGCGGCCGGTGCCGGTGGGTGTGACGGGTGAGCTGTATGTGGCGGGTGCGGGGCTGGCGCGTGGCTATCTGAACCGTGCCGGGCTCACCGCGGAGCGGTTCGTGGCGAACCCGTTCGGGCCGGCGGGGTCGCGGATGTACCGGACCGGTGACCTGGTGCGGTGGACGCGTGCCGGTGAGCTGGACTTCGTCGGCCGGGCCGATGCGCAGGTGAAGATCCGTGGTTTCCGCATCGAGATGGGTGAGATCGAATCCGTGCTCGCCGGGTGCGCGGGTGTGACGCATGCGGCGGTGGTGGCGCAGGCCGCCCCGGGCGGCGGCGAGAAGCGGTTGGTGGCCTACGTGGTGGGCGAGGGCCTGGATCCGGCGGGCCTGCGGGAGGTGGTGGCGGACCGGCTGCCGGAGTACATGGTGCCGTCGGCGGTGGTGGTGCTGGACGAACTGCCGATCACCGCCAACGGCAAGCTGGACGTCCGCGCGCTCCCCGTACCCGCGCCGGATTCCGGCGTCGAGTACCGGGCCCCGCGGACCCCGCGCGAGGAAGTGCTGTGCGCGGTCTTCGCCGAGCTCCTCGGCGCCGAACGGGTGGGCATCGACGACAGCTTCTTCGCCCTCGGCGGCCACTCACTGCTCGCCACGCGGCTGATCGGCCGCGTCCGCAGCGTCCTGGGCGTGGAAGCCTCCATCCGGATGCTGTTCGAGGCGCCGACCGTCGGGGCCCTCGCCGCTCGGCTCGACGAGGGCGGGCGGGCTCGCCTCGCGCTGACCCGGGCGCCCGGGCGGCCCGAGCGGGTGCCGCTGTCGTACGCGCAGCGCCGCCTCTGGTTCCTGGACCAGGTGGAAGGGCCCAGCGCCACCTACACCCTGTCCTCGTACCTGCGGCTCACCGGCCCCCTCGACCGCGAGGCCCTGCACACCGCGCTCGCGGACGTGGTCGAGCGGCACGAGTCGTTGCGGACGGTGTTCGCCGCGGTGGACGGGGAGCCGGTGCAGGTGGTGCTGGCGGCGGAGGCGGCCCGTCCGGGGCTGCCGGTCACCGAGGTCACCGAGGCCGTGCTGGAGGACGTACTGCACGCCTGCGCCAAGCGGCCCTTCGATCTGGCGGCGGATCTGCCGGTGCGGGCCGAGCTGTTCGCACTCTCCGACGACGAGCACGTCCTGCTGCTGACGTTCCACCACATCGCCTCCGACGGCTGGTCCGACGGCCCGTTCGCCCGCGACCTGTCGGCCGCCTACGCCGCCCGGCTGGCCGGCACCGCCCCGGACTTCACGCCACTGCCGGTCCAGTACGCCGACTACACCCTCTGGCAGCGCGAACTGCTGTCGGACGAAGCAGAACTGACTGTCACTCAATCCGCTTACTGGCGTGCGGCGCTGGCCGGGATCCCCGAGGAACTCGCGCTGCCCTTCGACCGGCCGCGGCCCCCGGTCGCCGGATACGAGGGCGGGACCGCTGCCTTCAGCCTCGGCACCGACGCGCACCGCGCCCTGGCCGCCCTCGCCCGCGACACCGGCGCGAGCCTGTTCATGGTGGTCCAGGCCGCCCTCGCCACCCTGCTCTCCCGGCACGGCGCGGGCACCGACATCCCGCTGGGCACGGCCGTCGCCGGCCGCACCGACGAAGCCCTGGAAGACCTCGTCGGCTTCTTCGTCAACACCCTCGTCCTGCGCAACGACCTCTCCGGCGATCCCGCCTTCGGCGACCTGGTCGCCCGGGTCCGGGACACCGACCTGGCCGCCTTCGCCCACCAGGACGTGCCCTTCGAGTACCTCGTCGAAGCGCTCAACCCCGAGCGCTCGCTGGCCCGCCACCCCCTCTTCCAGACCATGCTCACCTGGCAGCTGACCAGCGACACCGACGCCGAGCTCGACCTCGCCGGGCTGCGCGCGCAAGCGGGGTCCGTCACCGCGGGCACCTCCAAGTTCGACCTGCTCTTCGCCGTCGCCGAGCACCGTACGGAGGGGGAGCCGGCCGGGGTCACCGGCGTCATCGAGTACGCGGCCGAGCTGTTCGACCGCTCCACCGTCGAGCGGCTCGCCGAGCGGTTCGTCCGGCTGCTGGAGGCCGTGGCCGCCGACCCGGCGCAGCGGCTCTCCGCCATCGACGTCCTCGGCGACGCCGAACGCGACACCGTGCTGTACACGTGGAACGCCACGGCGGCCGAGCCCGACGCGTGGACCGGGCCGGCCGCGTGGACCGGGCCGGCCGCGCGGACCGAGCGCAACGAGCGGCCCGAGCCGCGGACCGAGCCGGCCGCGCCCGCCGGGTCGCCGGCCCCCTCCCTGCCCGCGCGGTTCGCCGCCCAGGCGGCCAGGACGCCCCACGCGACCGCCGTCGAGGCCCCGGACGGGGTCCTGGACTACGCGCGGCTCGACGCCGACGCCAACCGGCTCGCCCGGTTGCTCATCGCCCGCGGCATCGGCCCCGACGACCACGTCGCCGTCGTCGTCCCCCGCTCCGCGCAGCTCGTCGTCGCCTTCCTCGCCGTCCTCAAGGCGGGTGCGGCCTACCTCCCCGTCGACCCCGCCTACCCGGCCGACCGGATCGCCGCCGTCATCGGCGACGCCCGCCCCGCCCTGGTCCTGACCGCGGGCACCCCGGGCCCGGCGCTCACCGGCCACGACCCGCTCCGGCTCGACGCCCCCGACACCCGTACGGCCCTCGCCGGGTACGGGGCCCACGACATCGCCGAGGAGGAGCGCACCGCACCCCTCACCGAGGACAGCCCCGCCTACGTCATCCACACCTCCGGCTCCACCGGCCGCCCCAAGGGCGTGGTTCTGCCCGCGCGCACCCTGTCCAACCTGATCACCTGGCAGCACGGCGCGATGCCCGCCGGCCCGGACGCCCGGGTCTCCCAGTTCAGCGCGATCGGCTTCGACATCTCCGAGCAGGAGATCCTGTCGGCGCTGCTGGGCGGCAAGACCCTCGCGATCCCCTCCGAGGAGACCCGGATCAGCCCCGAAGGGCTGGCCGCCTGGCTCGACCGCGAGCGGATCACCGAGTTCTACGCCCCGAACCTCGTCCTCCAGGCGGTGTACGAGGCGGCCGAGGAGAACGGCCTGGAGCTCACCTCGCTCCGGCACGTCACCCAGGCCGGCGAGGCGCTCCAGCTGACGGACACCGTCCGCCGGTTCCACCGGCAGCGGCCCTGGACCACCCTGCACAACCACTACGGCCCGTCCGAGACCCACGTGGTCACCGCCCACACCTTCGGCGGCGACCCGGACGACTGGCCCGCCGCCGCGCCCCTGGGCCGGCCCGTCGCCAACTGCCGGACGTACGTCCTGGACGAGTCGCTGCGCCCGGTCCCGGTCGGGGTCGTCGGCGAGCTCCACCTGGCGGGCGCCCACCTGGCCCGCGGCTACCTGAACCGCCCCGACCTGACGGCGGAACGGTTCGTCGCCGACCCGTACGGCCCGGCCGGCACCCGCATGTACCGCACCGGCGACCTGGTGCGCTGGCTGCCCGACGGCACCCTCGCCTTCCAGGGGCGCGTCGACGACCAGGTGAAGATCCGCGGCGTCCGCGTCGAGCCCGGTGAGGTCAGCGCCGTGATCAGCCGGCACCCCGGGGTCGGCCGGGCGGCCGTCACCGTCGGCGTGGACGGGCGCGGCGAGAAGCAGCTCATCGCCTACGTGGCCCCCGCCGCCGGGGCGGACGACGCGCTCCTCGATCCCGCCGCGCTGCGCCGGTTCGTGGGGCGGGCCCTGCCGTCCGCGATGGTCCCGGCGGTCTTCGTCACCCTCGACGAGCTGCCGCTGACCTCCAACGGGAAGCTCGACCGCGGGGCGCTGCCCGCCGTGGACCTCGCCGCGACCGGAGCCGGGCGCGTGGCCCGCACCCCGCACGAGGAGGTGCTGTGCGCGGTGTTCGCCGAGGTGCTGGGCACCGGGCAGGTCGGGATCGACGACAACTTCTTCGAGCTGGGCGGCCACTCGCTGCTGGCCACCCGGCTGGTGGGCCGGATCCGCGGCGTCCTGGGTGTGGAGGTGTCGATCCGGACGCTGTTCGAGGCGCCGACCGTCGCGGCCTTCGCCGCCCGGCTGGACGAGGGCGGGCGGGCCCGGCTCGCGCTGACCCGGTCGCCCGGGCGGCCCGAGCGGGTGCCGCTGTCCTTCGCGCAGCGCCGACTGTGGTTCCTGGACCAGGTGGAGGGCGCGTCCGCTACCTACCACCTGCCGCAGGCCCTGCGGCTGAGCGGTGACCTGGACCGGGACGCCCTGCGGGCCGCCCTCGACGACGTGGTGGAGCGGCACGAGTCCCTGCGGACGGTGTTCACCACCACGGACGGCGAGCCGTCGCAGACCGTCCTGACCGGCGCGGCGGCCCGTCTCCCGCTGCCGGTGCGGGAGGTCACCGAGGCCGGGCTGGACGGCGTACTGCTCGCCTCGGCGATGCGTCCGTTCGACCTGGCGGCCGATCTGCCGGTGCGGGCAGAGCTGTTCGCGCTCCGCGACGACGAGCACGTCCTGCTGCTGACGTTCCACCACATCGCCACCGACGGCTGGTCCGACGGCCCCTTCTCCCGCGACCTCGCCGCCGCCTACGCCGCCCGGGCGGCGGGCACGGCGCCGGACCTCGACCCGCTGCCGGTGCAGTACGCGGACTACGCCCTGTGGCAGCGCGAACTCCTCGGCGACGCCGACGACGAAGCCTCCCTCGCCGCCCGGCAGCTGGGCTACTGGCGCGAGGCCCTCGCCGGGCTGCCCGAGGAGCTGGAGCTGCCCTTCGACCGGTCCCGCCCGGCCGTGGCGAGCCACCGCGGCGGCACGGTCGCCTTCGAGCTGGGGGCCGCCGCCCACCGGGGCCTGGCGCAGGTCGCGGGCCGGACCGACGCCAGCCTCTTCATGGTGGTCCAGGCCGCCCTCGCCGCCTTCCTCGGCCGGCACGGCGCCGGCACCGACATCCCGCTCGGCACGGCCGTCGCAGGGCGGACCGACGAAGCGCTCGAAGACCTCGTCGGCTTCTTCGTCAACACCCTCGTCCTGCGGACCGACCTCTCCGGAGACCCCGCCTTCGGCGACCTGGTCGCCCGGGTCCGGGACACCGACCTGGCCGCCTTCGCCCACCAGGACATCCCCTTCGAGCAGGTCGTCGAAGCGGTCAACCCCGAGCGCTCGCTGGCCCGCCACCCCCTGTTCCAGACCATGCTCACCTGGCAGATGATCAGTGCGGGCGAGGCCGACGGGGAGGGCGGCCCGGCACTGCCCGGTCTGCGCGTCGCCTCCGGCTCCGTGGCCGGCGGCACCTCCAAGTTCGACCTCGCCGTGGCCATGGCCGAGCACCGCACGGACGGGGAGCCGGCCGGGGTCACCGGCGTCATCGAGTACGCGGCCGAGCTGTTCGACCGCTCCACCGTCGAGCGGCTCGCCGAGCGGTTCGTACGGTTCCTTCAATCCGTGGCCGCCGACCCGGCACAGCGGCTCTCCCGGATCGACCTGCTCGGCGACACCGAACGCCACACCGTCGTGCACGCCTGGAACGACACCGACGCCGAACTGCCCGGACCGACCCTGCCCGCCCTGCTCGGCGCCCAGGCGGAACGCTCCGCCGACACCGTGGCGATCGAAGCCGCCGACGCCGTGCTCACCTACGCCGAACTCGACGCGAGCGCCAACCGGCTCGCCCGGCTGCTGATCGCCCGCGGCATCGGCCCCGAGGACTACGTGGCCGTCGTCGTGCCCCGGTCGGCGCGGCTGCTCGTCACCTTCCTCGCCATCCTCAAGGCCGGTGCGGCCTACCTGCCCATCGACCCGGCCTACCCGGCCGACCGGATCGCCTACATCCTCGACGACGCCCGCCCGTCGCTGATCCTCACCGTCGACGGCCTCGCCGCGACCCGGTCCCTCGCCGACCGCGACACCCTGGTGCTCGACCACCCCGGCACCCTCGCGGCCGTGGCCGCGCACGAGGCCCGCGAGGTCCGCGACGAGGACCGCACGGCCCCGCTCGACGACGCCACGCCCGCCTACATCATCTACACCTCCGGCTCGACCGGGCGCCCCAAGGGCGTCGTCGTCCCGGCCCTCACCCTGATCAACCTGCTCGGCTGGCAGGCGACCACCGTCGCACCGCGGCCCGGCTCCCGCGTCTCCCAGTTCAGCGCGATCAGCTTCGACGCATCCGAGCAGGAGGTGCTCTGGGCGCTGCTGAACGGCAAGACCCTGGCCATTCCCTCGGAGGACACCCGGCTCAACCCCGACGACCTGGCGGCCTGGCTCGACCGGGAGGCGATCAACGACTTCTTCGCCCCCGACCTGGTGGTCCGCGCCGTCTACGAGGCCGCCGAAGCGCAGGGCCTGCCCCTGGCCGAACTGCGCAACGTCACCCAGGGCGGGGAGCCGCTGCACCTGACCGACCAGGTGCACCGGTTCCACCAGGAGCGGCCCTGGATCACCCTGCACAACCACTACGGCCCCTCCGAGACCCACGTCATCACCGGAGTGACCCTGCCGGCCGACCGCTCCGGCTGGCCCGCCGTCGGCCCGATCGGCCGGCCCATCGCCAACTGCCGGACGTACGTGCTCGACGAGTCGCTGCGGCCGGTGCCGGTCGGGGTCACCGGCGAGCTCTACCTGGCCGGCGCCAACCTGGCCCGCGGCTACCTCAACCGCCCCGACCTCACCGCCCAGCGGTTCGTCGCCAACCCGTACGGTCCGCCCGGCGCCCGCATGTACCGCACCGGCGACCTCGTGCGCTGGCTGCCCGACGGCACCCTCGCCTTCCAGGGCCGCGTCGACGACCAGGTCAAGATCCGCGGCATCCGCATCGAACTCGGTGAGATCACCACCGTCATCGGCCAGCACCCGGACGTCGCCAAGGCCGCCGCCCTGGTGCGCGAGGACACCCCCGGCGACAAGCGCCTCGTCGCCTACGTCGTACCGGCCGTCCCCGGCCAGGACCCCGACCCGGCCGGACTGCGCCGGTTCGCCGCGGCCACCCTGCCCTCCGCCATGGTCCCGGCCGCGTTCGTCAGCGTGCCCGTCCTGCCGCTGAACTCCAACGGCAAACTGGACCGGCGCGCCCTGCCCGCCCCCGACTACGCCCCCGCGGCCGTCGGCCGGGGACCCCGCACCCCGCGGGAGGAGGCCCTGTGCGGGCTGTTCGCCGAGGTGCTCGGCGTCGAACGGGTCGGCATCGACGACGGGTTCTTCGAACTCGGCGGCCACTCGCTGCTGGCCACCCGTCTGATCAGCCGGGTCCGCTCCGCCCTCGGCCTGGAGATGTCGATCCGTACCCTCTTCGAGGCGCCGACCGTCGCCGACCTGGCCGAACGGCTCGACGGCGCCCGTGCCACCCGCCGGTCCCTGGAACGGGTGCGCACCACCGACCGGGTACCGCTGTCCTTCGCGCAGAGCCGGCTGTGGTTCATCTCCCAGCTGGAGGGCCCCTCCGCGACCTACAACCTGCCGCTGGCCCTGCGGCTCACCGGAGACCTCGACCGGGCCGCGCTGCGGGCCGCGCTCGAGGACGTCATCGAGCGGCACGAGAGCCTGCGCACGGTCTTCCCCGAGATCGATGGAGCGCCCTGCCAGTACGTCCTCGGCATGGACGAGGCGCGACCGGAACTGCCCGTGGTGCCCACCACCGAGGAGGAACTGGCCGCCGCACTGGACGCGGGAGCCCAGGCGGTCTTCGACCTCGCCGAGGACCTGCCGGTCCGCGCCACCCTGTACGCCCTGTCCGAACGGGAGCACGTGCTGCTGGTGGTGATGCACCACATCGCCTCCGACGGCTGGTCCATGCTGCCCTTCTGCGCGGACCTCGGCGCCGCCTACGACGCCCGGAGCCGCGGGCGGGCACCCGGCTTCGAGCCGCTCGCCGTCCAGTACACCGACTACGCGGCCTGGCAGCAGAAGGTGCTCGGCGACCTGGACGACCCCGCCAGCCAGGGGGCCGCGCAGCTGGCCCACTGGCGCGAGGCCATGGCCGGTCTGCCCGAGGAGCTGGAACTGCCCTTCGACCGGCCCCGGCCGCAGGTGGCCAGCTACCGGGGCGACACCGTCGACGTCCGGATCACCCCGGACGTCCACCGGGAACTCGCCGCGATCGCGCTGGCCAACGGCACCACCATGTTCATGGTCCTCCAGGCGGCGCTCGCCGCCCTGCTCAGCCGGCTGGGAGCCGGCACCGACATCCCCATCGGCACCCCCACGGCGGGCCGCGGCGACGAGGCCCTGGAGAACCTGGTCGGCTTCTTCCTGTCCACCCTGGTCCTGCGCACCGACGTGTCGGGTGACCCCGCCTTCACCGAGCTGCTCGCCCGGGTCCGGGAGACCGACCTCGCCGCCTACGCCCACCAGGACCTGCCCTTCGAGCGGCTGGTCGAGGCGGTCAACCCGCCCCGGTCGCTGTCCCGGCACCCGCTGTTCCAGACCATGCTGGTCCTGCAGACCCAGGAGACCGGGGAGATCGAACTCAGCGGCCTGGACGTGGAGTTGCAGCCGCTGGGCAACGGATCCGCCAAGTTCGACCTGCTGTTCTCGCTGAACGAGCAGTTCACGGCCGACGGCTCGCCCGACGGCATCGACGGCGTCATCGAGTTCGCCGTGGACCTCTTCGACCGGGAGACCGCCGAGCGGATGTCCCGCCGGTTCGGAACCCTGCTCGCCGCCGTCGCCGCCGATCCGACGACGCCCACCGGTTCGCTGGACGTGCTGCTCCCCGGCGAGGCCGAGCTGCTGCTGACCGGATGGAACGACACCGCGCACCCGGTGGCGGCCGAGACCCTGCCCGGCGCGGTCGCCGCCACCGTCGCCCGCACCCCGGACGCCACCGCCGTCGTCTTCGAGGACACCTCGCTCACCTACGCCGAACTCGGCGACCGGATCAACCGGCTGGCCCGGCTGCTGCGGGCCCGCGGGGTGCGGCCCGGCACTTCCGTGGCCCTCGCCCTGCCCCGCTCCCTGGACCTGGTGGTGGCGCTCTGCGCGGTGCACACCGCGGGCGGTGCCTACCTGCCGCTCGACCCGGACTTCCCCGCCGACCGGATCGCCTACATGCTGCAGGACACCGCCCCCGCCTGCGTGCTGACCGTGGAGGCGCTGGACGGCCGCCTCCCGGGCCCGACGCCCCGGGTCGTCCTCGACCGGGAGGACACCCGGGCCGAGCTGGCCGCCCTGTCCGGCGAGCCCACGGCCCCCGGGACCACCGGCCGGCCACTGGACCCCGCCGACCCCGCCTACACCATCTACACCTCCGGCTCCACCGGCCGCCCCAAGGGCGTGGTCGTCAGCCACGCCGCCGTCCTCAACATGCTGCGCTGGCGTCAGGCCGAGTACGGACTGCGGCCCGGCGAGCGGGTCCTGCAGAAGACGCCCTCCGCGTTCGACGTGTCGGTCTGGGAGTTCTTCTGGCCGCTGCTGGAGGGCGCCACCCTGGTGGTGGCCCGACCCGAAGGCCACAAGGACCCCGAGTACCTGGCCCGGATCATCCGCGAACAGGCGGTCTCCACCGCGCACTTCGTGCCCTCGATGCTCCAGGTCTTCCTGGCCGGACCGGCCGCCGCGCAGTGCACCGGACTGCGCCGGGTGATGTGCAGCGGTGAGGCCCTGCCGGCCGAGACCGCGGCCCGCTTCCACGCACTGCTCCCCGGTGTCGAACTGCACAACCTGTACGGGCCCACCGAGACGGCCGTCGAGATCACCTCCTGGCAGTGCCTGCCCGGAGCCGCCGACAACCCCGTGCCCATCGGCCGGCCCGTGTGGAACAGCCGGCTGTACGTCCTGGACGCGGCCCTCGCGCCCGTCCCGGTCGGCGGCACCGGCGAGCTCTACCTCGCCGGAGCCCAGCTCGCCGACGGCTACCACGCACGGCCGGGCCTCACCGCCGAACGCTTCGTCGCCGACCCGTACGGACCCGCCGGCTCCCGCATGTACCGCAGCGGCGACCTGGCCCGATGGCGCGGCGACGGGGTGGTGGAATTCCTCGGCCGGGTCGACCACCAGGTCAAACTGCGCGGCCTGCGGATCGAGCTCGGCGAGATCGAAACCGTCCTGGCCCGGCAGGAATCCGTCGCGCACGCGGTGGTCCTGGTCCGCGAGGACCGGCCCGGCGACCAGCGCCTCGTGGCCTACGTGGTGCCGGCCGGCGCCGCCCGGCCCGCAGCCGACGCGCTGCGCGCGGCCCTCGCCGCGGACCTGCCCTCGTACATGGTCCCCGGCGACTTCGTCCTCCTCGACGCCCTCCCGCTCACGCCCAGCGGCAAACTGGACCGGCGGGCCCTGCCCGCCCCGGCGGTCACGGCCGGATCCACGGGCCGCCCGCCGGGCAGCGCCCTGGAGGA
This sequence comes from Streptomyces sp. NPDC053432, assembly GCF_055585365.1. NCBI lineage: Bacteria > Bacillati > Actinomycetota > Actinomycetes > Kitasatosporales > Streptomycetaceae > Streptomyces > Streptomyces sp. NPDC053432. Next base: position 72,284 of record NZ_JBVJKF010000030.1, on the reverse strand, counting down.
GGAGCTCTGCCGGGTCTTCGCCGAGGTCCTCGGGCTGGAAACGGTCGGCGTCGACGACAGCTTCTTCGAACTCGGCGGGCACTCCCTGATGGCCACCCGGCTGGCCGGACAGGTCCGTTCGGCGCTCGGCCGGGAGATGTCCATCCGCACCCTGTTCGAGGAGCCCACGGTGGCCGGACTCGCGGTCCGGCTGCAGGACGCCGGGCGGCAGCGGGCCGACCGCAACGACGCCCTGGCCGTGATGCTCCCCCTGCGCTCCAAGGGCACCGAACCTCCCCTCTTCTGCCTGCACCCGGCGGCCGGCATCAGCTGGGTGTACTCCGGGCTGCTGCGCCACCTGGGCGCCGAGCGCCCGATCCACGGGATCCAGGCCCGCGGACTGTCCGACCCGGACGCGGTCCCGGCCGATCTCGACGAGATGGTCGAGGACTACCTGGCCGAGATCCGCGCCGTCCAGCCCCACGGCCCGTACCACTTCCTGGGGTGGTCGTTCGGCGGCGTCGTCGCACACGGCATCGCCGTCCGGCTGCAGGAGGAGGGGGAGGAGGTGGCGCTCCTGTCGATGATGGACAGCCACCTCGCCGCCCCCGACTCCCTGCGGCTCTCCTACGACGATCCGGGCGTGCTCGAACTCATCGCCCGCTCCGTCGGCCAGGACCCGGAGGACTTCGCCCTCTCCATCCCCGGCCTCGAAGGCCGCGAGACAGAGGTCCTGACCCGGACGTTCGTGGACGCCACCAACATCCTGCGGACCGCCGACCCCGGCGTCTTCCACGGTGACGTCCTCTACTTCAGCGCCACCGCCGACCCGAGCCACCGGCCCGAGGCCATGCGCCGCTGGGACCCGTACGCCACCGGCACCTTCGACATCCATCCGCTGGACTGCCGGCACGGCGAGATGACCATGCCCGGTCCGATCTCCGTGATCGGCGCGCTGCTCGCCGAACGGCTGGGCCGCGGCACCGGCTGACCGCCCGCGCCCCACTCTGACCGTCCCTTCCGTACCCCACTTCACCGACCGCAGACCCCGGCATGCCCAAAAGCGGGCCCGGGACCGAGAAGGAGAACGCCATGACCAACCCGTTCGAGGACCAGGACGCCGAATACACCGTGCTCGCCAACGAGGAGGGCCAGCACTCGCTGTGGCCCGCCGCCATCGAGGTCCCCGCCGGCTGGACCGTGCTGCACGGACCCGCGGACCGCCCCGCGTGCGTGGACTACGTCAACTCCCACTGGACCGACATGCGCCCGCGCAGCCTCGCCGTCCTGATGGACCAGGCGTCCTGACCCGCCCGGGCGGGACGCCCCGGCGTCCCGCCGTGCCACCGATGGATTTAACAGAGAGGGAGAAGACCATGGTCAACAGCCGTGTCTTCGACGGCATGACTGTCGATCACATCGAGTTCTACGTCACGGACCTGCACGCCCAGGCGGACGCCTTCGTCAGGGGCTACGGGCTCTCGGTCCACGCGAGCTCCGACGGGACCGCGACGTCCGCCACCCGTGCGCTGGCACTGGGCCGGAACGACATCCGCCTCGTGCTCACCGAGGCGGTCGAGGAGGACCACCCCGGCCGGGCGTTCACCGAGCGGCACGGCGACGGAGTCGCGGACATAGCCCTGCGCGTACCCGACGCCGCCGCCGCGTACGCCGAGGCGGTGGCCCGGGGCGCCCGCCCGGTGTCCGGCCCCACCGAGCGCGAAGGCATCGTACGGGCCTCGATCGGCGGCTTCGGCGATGTGATCCACACCTTCGTCCAGCGGCCCGCCGGCCGCGACCTGCGGGCCCTTCCGGGCCTGCGGCCGCTGCCCGCCGGCCCGGATCCGCAGCGCGCCGCCGACGGCGGCCTGACCGCCGTGGACCACTTCGCCGTCTGCCTGGAGGCCGGCCAGCTGCTGCCGGCCGTGGAGTACTACCGGACCGCGCTCGGCTTCGAGGAGATCTTCGCCGAGCGGGTCGCCGTCGGCGCCCAGGCCATGGAGTCGCGGGTGGTGCAGAGCGCCTCCGGCGCGGTCACCCTCACCCTCATCGAGCCCGACGTGTCCAGGGAACCCGGCCAGATCGACGCCTTCCTCAAGAAGCACGACGGCTCCGGCGTGCAGCACATCGCCTTCACCGCGCGGAACATCGTGGAGTCCGTCACCGGCATGGCCGAAGCCGGAGTGGAGTTCCTCACGACCCCGGCCGCCTACTACGGACTGCTCGCCGAACGGCTCGACTGCGCCCGGCACGGCGTGGACGAACTGCGGGCCCTGAACATCCTGGTGGACGAGGACCACGACGGACAGCTGTTCCAGATCTTCACCCGCTCCACCCACCCGCGCGGCACCCTCTTCATGGAGGTGATCGAGCGCCAGGGCGCCCGTACCTTCGGCAGCGGCAACATCAAGGCCCTGTACGAGGCCGTCGAACTGCAGCGCAGCCTCGACGAGGACTCCCGGTGAGCAGCACGACCGTCCACGCGCCGGTCACCGGCCCGCTCCCGGCGCGGCCGCCGGTGAGCCTGCCCGACCTGGGCCGGCTCGCCGCCGAGCGGCTGCCCGCCGAACACTGGGACTTCCTCGCGGGCGGCAGCGGCGAGGAGCTGACGCTCGCCGCCAACCGGGCCGCCCTGGACGCGGTGGCCCTGGTGCCGCGGGTCCCGGCCGGCGGCGAGGCGCACACCGGGGCTCCGCTGCTCGGCACCCCGGCCGCCATGCCGGTCGCGGTGGCGCCCATGGCCTACCAGCGGCTCGCCCACCCCGACGGCGAACTCGCGGCGGCCGCGGCCGCCCGCGACTGCGGCATCCCCTACGTCGCCGGCGTGCTCGGCAGCTGCCCGGTCGAGGAGGTGGCCGCCGTCGGCGCCACCACCTGGTTCCAGCTGTACTGGCTGCGCGACCGCGCCCAGACCCTCGAACTCCTGGGCCGGGCCGAGCGGTCCGGCTGCCGGGCCCTGATGGTCACCGTCGACGTCCCGGTCATGGGCCGCCGGCTGCGGGACCTGCGCAACGGCTTCGCCCTGCCGCCCGGCATCACCGCCGCCAACCTCGGCCCCGAGCAGGCGGTCGCGGGCCTGTCCCGCTCCGGCCGCTCGGCGGTCGCCGCCCACACCACGCACGTCTTCGACCCGGCGCTGAGCTGGCGGGACCTGGAGTGGCTGCGGGACCGCACCGAACTGCCCCTGGTGGTCAAGGGGGTGCTGGACCCGAGGGACGCCGCCCGGGCCGCCGCCATCGGCGCCTCGGCCGTGGTGGTCTCGAACCACGGCGGCCGCCAGCTGGACGGCGCGCTGCCCAGCGTCGCCGCGCTCGCCCCGGCCGTCGCGGCGGTCGCGGGCCGCGCCGAGGTGTACCTGGACAGCGGGATCCGCAGCGGTACCGACGTGCTGCGGGCGCTGGCCCTGGGCGCGGCCGGGGTGCTGCTCGGGCGGCCCGTGCTGTGGGGGCTGGCGGTCGACGGCGCGGCCGGGGTCCGGCACGTGCTGGAGCTGCTGGCTGCCGAACTGCGGGACGCGCTGACCCTGGCCGGCTGCCCGGGCCCGGCCGCCGCACGGGAACTGCGTACGGTCACCCCGCGCGCCTGGGCGGGGGAGAGCGCATGAGCACCGCCACGCACCACCCGCCCGGGCCGCAGTCCGTGGACGACCTGTCGACCGGCACCCTGCACGGCTCCCTGGAGGACCCGGCGCTGGCCTCGATGAACCTCCTGAACGAGATCGCGAACCGGTACCCGGACGCCGTGTCCTTCGCCCCCGGCCGGCCCTTCGAGGAGTTCTTCGAGGTCGCCGACCTCCACCGGTACCTCGACCTGTTCTGCCGCCACCTGGCCGAGGACCGGGGCTGGACGGCCGAGCAGATCCGCAGCGTCCTCTACCAGTACGGCCGGACCAAGGGCATCGTGCACGAGCTGATCGCCCGCAACCTGGCCGTGGACGAGGGCATCGAGGCGGACCCCGAGTCCGTGGTGGTGACCGTCGGCTGCCAGGAGGCGATGTTCCTGATCCTGCGGGCCCTGCGCCGCGACGAACGGGACGTGCTGCTGGCCGTCGCACCCACCTACGTCGGTCTGTCCGGCGCCGCCCGCCTCGTCGACATGCCGGTGCTGCCGGTCTCGGACGGCGGCACCGGCCTGGATCCCGAGGACCTGGTGCGCCGCATCCGCACCGCCCGCCGGGAGGGCCTGCGCCCGCGCGCCCTGTACGTGATGCCGGACTTCGCCAACCCGTCCGGGCTGAGTCTCGGCGTCGGGGCACGCCGGCGGCTGCTGGAGATCGCCGAGGAGGAGGACGTCCTGCTGCTGGAGGACAACCCGTACGGGCTGTTCCCGGCCGGCGACCGGCCGAGGCTCCCCACCCTGAAGGCGCTGGACCGCTCCCGCAGGGTCGTCTACCTGGGCTCCTTCGCCAAGACCGTGCTGCCCGGCGCCAGGGTCGGCTATCTGGTCGCCGACCAGCGGGTGCGGGAGGCCGACGGCCGGACCGGGCTGCTGGCCGACCAGCTCTCCAAGATCAAGAGCATGGTGACGGTCAACACCTCGCCCATCGCCCAGGCCGTCGTCGGCGGCAGCCTGCTGGAACACGGATGCAGCCTGGTCGCCGCCAACGCGGCCCGGCGCGCGGTGTATGCGGGCAACCTGCGGCTGATCCTCGACGGGCTGGCCGCGCGCTTCCCGCGCACGGCGCCGACCGCCGAGCGGGTCGGGTGGAACACCCCAGACGGCGGCTTCTTCGTGGTCCTGACCATGCCGTTCCCGGTGGACGACGCCCTGCTGGAGCGCTCCGCCCGCGAGTTCGGCGTGCTGTGGACCCCGATGTCCCACTTCTACCGCGACGGCGGCGGACGTCAGCTCAGGCTCTCCGCGAGCCTCGTGACCCCGGAGCGGATCGGCCCCGGCCTGGACCGGTTCGCCGCCCTCGTGCACGACCGGCTCGGCCGCCGCCGCGCCGAGCCCCGCCCCTGACCCGCCGAACTACCGAAAGAGGACGGTCCGGTGACACCTCCGGCTGTTGAAGTGCTCCACAACCCGAAAACCGCCTACGACCGCGACGGATGGTACGCGTCACCCGAACCGCTCGACACGGACGAGATCGCGGCGCTGCGCGCCAGCGTCGACCGGATCAGCCGCCAGGCCCGGCCCGAAGTGGTCCACGAACACGGCAGCCGCACGGTGCGGGCCATCCACGGCTGCCACCGCTTCGACGAGACCTGCGCCCGCCTGGTGCGGCTGCCCCGGATGGTGGGCCTCGCCCAGACCCTGCTCGGCGGCCCGGTCTACGTCTACCAGTTCAAGGTCAACCTCAAGCAGCCCTTCGAAGGGGCCGCCTGGCCCTGGCACCAGGACTTCGCGTTCTGGCACCGCGAGGACGGCATGCCCCGCCCGGACGCCGTCAACATCGCCGTCTTCCTCGACGAGGTGCACGAGGGCAACGGGCCGCTCCAGGTGATCCCCGGCAGCCACCGGCTCGGTCTCATCGGCCCGGCGGACGGCGCCGGCCCCGCGCCCAGCGGCGACTGGCGCCGCCACGTCTCCAGCGACCTCGAGCACACGGTGCCCCGGGCCACGGCCGAGGCACTGGCCGGCGAGTACGGCCGGCACCTGATGACCGGACCGGCCGGCTCCTGCTTCGCCTTCCACCCCAGCCTCGTGCACTCGTCCTCCAACAACCGGTCGGCGGATCGGCGGGCGATCCTGCTGATCACCTACAACGCGGCCGCCAACGCACCCGCGCACCCCGTCCGTCCCGAGTTCCTGGTGGACCGGGACACCACCCCGGTCGTCCCGCTGGCGGGCTGACCGCAATCCGCAACCCCCAACACCCGAGGGAGGGTGGCGAGGACATGGCGCACTCCACTGTCGCCGAAGACGTCACACCGATCATCACCGCGCAGGACACCACCGACGCGCTCGCGCGGGTCAATCTCGCGGCTCCCGAGTCCTTCGTGGAGCACGACATGGCGGCCCACTGGCGCCGGCTGCGCGCCGGACACCCCGTGTACCGGCACCCCGCGACCGAACAGGGCCGGGCCTTCTGGGTGCTGTCCCGCTACGAGGACGTACTGGCCCTGTTCAAGGACGAGGAGCGGTTCAGCTCCCGCGCCGGCAACATGCTGCCCTCGCTGCACAAACCGCAGGGCGACCCGGCCGCGGGCAAGGTGCTGGCGCTCACCGACAACCCCCGGCACGTGGCCATGCGCACCATGCTGCTGAAGGCCTTCACCCCGAAGATCCGCCAGTTCGTCGTCGACCGCCTGCAGCAGCGCGCCGACGAGCTGATCGCCGGGCTCGTCGGCACCGGCCCCTTCGACTTCGCCGAGGAGGTCGCCGAACAGCTGCCCATCGGCACCATCTGCGACCTGCTCGGCGTCCCCGCCGAGGACCGCCCGCTGATCCTCGAACTCAGCCGGGACACCCTCAGCTCCGACGAGGTCGGACAGACCGCCGACGACGCCTGGCTGGCCCGCAACGAACTGCTGGTCTACTGCTCGGAGCTGATGGAACAGCGCCGCGCCGAACCCCGGGACGACCTGCTCAGCGCCATGGTCAACACCCGGGTCGGCGGCGAACTCCTCACCGACGACGAGGTGCTCACCAACTTCTACGGATTCATCCTGGCCGGCGACCACACCAGCCGGCTGGCCATGGTGGGCGGGGTCCAGGCCCTGATCGAGCACCCGGAGCAGTGGCGGGCCCTCAAGGAGGGGCGGATCACCCTCGCCTCCGCCGTCGACGAGATCGTCCGCTGGACCACCCCGGTCATGCACGTGGCCCGCAAGGCCGTCGTGGACGTGCCGCTGGGCGGCGAGCTGATCCGGGCCGGGGACATCGTCACCGCCTGGAACATCTCCGCCAACCGGGACGAGCGGATCTTCGACCGGCCCGACGAGCTGGACCTCGCCCGCACCCCCAACAAGCACCTCTCCTTCGGCTACGGGCCGCACTTCTGCTTCGGCGCCTACCTCGGCCGGGCCGAGATCTCCGCGGTCCTCACCGCCCTGATCCGCTCCGTGGACGTGATGCGGGCCGAGGGCGCACCCCGGCAGATCTTCTCCACCTTCCTGCGCGGGTTCAGCAGCCTCCCGGTCTCGTTCGAGTCCGGCCCGCAGAGCCGGGAGGGAACGCGGTGATCACGGTCTCCGTGGACGGCGGCCGGTGCCAGGGCGCCGGCCAGTGTCTGATGAACGCACCCGAGGTGTTCGACCTCGGCGACGACGGCACGGCCCTGCTCATCCAGGACGAGGTCGACGAGACGGCGGCGGGCGGGCTGGAAGAAGCCGCCCTGCTCTGCCCCGCGCAGGCCATCGCATTGCACCGGCACTGAGCCGTCCGCTCACCCCAGTCAGGAGTACGCGCCCGTGATCCCCTTGTCCTTCGCCCAGCGCCGGCTGTGGTTCCTCGACCAGCTGCAGGGCCCGTCGGCGGCCTACAACGTGCCCTTCGCCCTGCGCATCCGCGGCGAACTCGACCACGAGGCGCTGCGGGCCGCCCTCGGCGACGTCGTCGAACGGCACGAGAGCCTGCGCACGGTCTTCCCCCAGCAGGCGGGGGAGCCGTACCAGCTCGTCCTCGACCCGGCGGCGGCCCGCCCCGCCATGCCCGTGTTCCACACCCGGGAAGCCGAACTCGACGCCGTGCTGCGGGCCTCGGCCGCGGATGTCTTCCGGCTGGCGGCCGACCCGCCGCTGCGCGCCGAACTCCACGTGCTCGCGCCCGGCGAGCACGTCCTGCTGCTGGTGACCCACCACATCGCCAGCGACGGCTGGTCCACCGGCCCGCTCGGCCGGGACCTGGGCACCGCCTACGCCCACCGGCGCCTCGGCACGCACCCCGACTGGGACGAACTGCCCGTGCAGTACGCCGACTACAGCGAATGGCAGCGCGACCTGCTCGGCGACCCCGCCGACCCGGACAGCCGCGCGCACGCGCAGCTCGCGTACTGGCGCACCGCGCTCGACGGGCTCCCGGAGGAGATCGCCCTGCCGCACGACCGGCCCCGCCCGGCCGTGGCCGGGCACCGCGGCGACCGGGTCCCGCTGCACATCGGGCCCGGGCTGCACGCCCGGCTGGCCGACCTCGCCCGGCACAACCGAACCACCGTCTTCGCGGGCCTCCAGGCGGCCCTCGCCCTGACCCTGCACCGGCTCGGCGGCGGCACGGACATCCCGCTCGGCGCCACGGTCGCCGGGCGCACCGACGAGGCGCTGGGCGAACTGGTCGGCTTCTTCGTGAACACCGTCGTACTGCGGACCGACCTCTCCGGCGACCCGGACTTCACCACCCTCCTGCAGCGTGCCAGGAACACCACGCTGGCCGCGCTCGCCCACCAGGACGTGCCCTTCGAGCACGTCGTGGAGACGGTCAACCCGGCCCGCTCGACCGGCCGGCATCCGCTCTTCCAGACCATGCTCGCCTTCGAGCCCCAGGGCACCGGCGGCGACCTGTCGATCCCGGGGCTGAGCGTCGAGGTCGTCGAGACGGGCACCGGGACCGCCAAGTTCGACCTGCTCGTCAACCTCGCCGAACGGCGCGACGCGGACGGCGGGCACGCCGGGCTGACCGGCGCCCTGGAGTACGCCACCGACCTGTTCGACCGTGCGACGGCCGAGGAGATCGCCGGGCGGCTGGTGCGGCTCCTGGAGGCCGCCGTCAGCGAGCCGGACCTGCCCGTCTCCCGCCTCGGGCTGCTGGCACCGGAGGAACGCACCCTCCTGCTGGAGGGCTGGAACGACACGGCGGCCGAACTGCCCGGCCTCACCCTGGTGCAGCTGATCGAGCGGCAGGCGGCCCGCACCCCGGACGCCGTCGCCGTCGAGGACCCGGAGCACCGGCTCTCGTACGCCGAGCTCGACGGGCGGGCGGACCGGCTCGCCCGGCTGCTGGTCGCCCGGGGGATCGGCCCGGAGCAGTACGTGGCCGTGCTGCTGCCCCGCTCCGCCGAACTGGTCGTCGCCTTCCTGGCGGTGCTCAAGGCGGGCGCCGGCTACCTGCCGGTCGACCCCTGCTTCCCGGCCGACCGGATCGGCTACCTGATGGCCGACGCCCGGCCCGCGCTGGCCCTGACCACCGGGGCCCTCGCCGCCCCGCTCGGCCCCTCCGGGATCCCGGTGCTCGTCCTGGACGGCCCCGACGCGCGGCAGGAGCTCGCCCGCCACCGCGGCACCGGCCCCGTCACCCCGGCCGCCGCGCCCCACCCCGAGGCCCCCGCCTACGCGATCTACACCTCCGGGTCCACCGGCCGCCCCAAAGGCGTCGTGGTGCAGCACCGGGTCCTGCACAACCTGATCCTGTGGAACCGCTCCGCGATCCCGGTGGAGCCCGGAGCCCGGGTGGCCCAGTTCAGCTCCATCACCTTCGACGCCTCGATCCACGAGATCCTCGCCGTCCTGGTCAACGGCAAGTGCCTGGTCATCCCCGACGAGGACACCCGGCTGGACCCGGCGGCCCTCGCGCGCTGGCTCGACCGCGAACGCATCACCGAGTTCTTCGGGCCGGACCTGGTGGTCGGCGCCGTCTACGAGGCGGCGATCGCGGAGGAACTGCCGCTGACGGGCCTGCGGCACGTCCTGCAGGCCGGTGAGGCCCTCCAGCTCACGGACCACGTGCGGGAGTTCCACCGCAGGCGCCCCGAGGTGCGGCTGCACAACCACTACGGCCCGTCCGAGACCCATGTGATCACCGCCCACACGATGCCGCAGGACACCGGCGCCTGGCCGGTCACCGCCCCCATCGGCCGCCCGGTGTGGAACAGCCGCACCTACGTACTGGACGCCGCGCTGCGGCCCGTACCGGCCGGTGTGGCCGGCGAGCTCTACCTGGCCGGGGACGCCGTGGCCCGCGGCTACCTCGACCGGCCCGGACTGACCGCCGAACGGTTCGTCGCCGACCCCTTCGGCCCGCCCGGCGCCCGCATGTACCGCTCCGGGGACCTGGCCCGCTGGACCAGGGAGGGCGAACTGGACTTCCTGGGCCGCGCCGACGACCAGGTCAAGATCCGCGGAATCCGGATCGAACCCGGCGAGATCAACTTCGTACTGGGCCGGCACCCGGCCGTCGCCCAGGCGGCGGTGGTGGTCCGCGAGGACCGGCCCGGCGACAAACGGCTGGTGGCCTACCTGGTCCCCGCCGCGGGAACCGCCCTGCCGCCCGCCGGCGTGCTGCGGGCCCACGCCGCCGCCGCGCTGCCCGAGGCCATGGTGCCCGCCGCCTTCGTGGCCGTCGACGCCCTCCCGCTCACCTCGCACGGCAAGCTCGACCGCCGGCGGCTGCCCGGGCCCGGGCCGGAGTCGGCCGGCCCCGGCCGGGCCCCGCGCACCGAGCGCGAGCGGCTGGTGTGCCGGGCCTTCGCCGACGTGCTGGGCGTGGCGGACGTCGGGGCCGACGACGACTTCTTCGCGCTGGGCGGGCACTCGATGCTGGCCGCCCGGCTGGTCAACCGGGTGCGCGCGGTGCTCGGCGTACAGCTCACCACGCGGACCCTGTTCGGGGCACCGACGCCCGAGGCCCTCGCGGCGCGGCTGGAGACGGCCGCGCCGGTGCGCGCGGTGCTGGCCCGGCGGCAGCCCGCGGTCTGACCCGTACGGGCGGGCCCGTACAGCGGGACCCGCCCCACCGCGCGACAGTTCCCCGCCCCGCCCGGAACCGGGCGGCGGCCCCGATCCCCGCCGCCCAGAATGGTAGGTAACCCCCGTGGCCCCACGCCCGCCCAAGCCCGTACTGCCACCGGCCTTCACCCGGCTGTGGGTGGCCTCCGGCATCTCCTACGTCGGCGACGGCGTGTACGTCGCCGCGCTGCCGCTGCTCGCGGCCACCCTCACCGACGATCCCTTCACGCTGGGCCTGGTGACCTCGGTGACCCTGCTGCCCTGGCTCTGCTTCGGCCTGCTGGGCGGAGCGCTGGTGGACCGCTGGGACCGCCGCCGGACGATGCTCCTCACCGACTTCGCCCGGGCCGCGCTGCTCGCCGTCGCCGCACTCGCCGCCGCCCTCGGGCACGCGAGCATCCCGCTGCTGATCGCGGTGGCCTTCCTGCTGGGCGTCGGCCAGATCTTCTTCGACAACTCCTCCTCGGCCTACCTGCCGCAGCTCCTCGACCGGGACCTGGACAAACTGCGCAGCGCCAACGCCCGCCGGTTCGGGGCGCAGAACATCGCCTCGAACTTCGTGGGACCGCCGCTGGGGGGCCTGCTCTTCGCGCTCGCCCGGCCCGTCCCCTTCCTCGTCGACGCGGTGTCCTTCCTGGCGAGCGGCCTGCTCATCACCACCCTCCCCAGCCGCCCGGTGCCGGCCCCGGCGCAACGGGGCTCCCTGTGGGCCGAGGCCTGGGAGGGGACGGCCTTCGTGGTGCGCAACCGGGTGCTGCTCGGCTTCGCGCTGCGCTTCGGCGTGGGCAACATCGCCTTCATGGCCGGGGAGGCGGTGCTCGTGCTGTTCGCCTACGAGGTGCTGCACCTGGGCACCACCGGCTTCGGCGTGCTGCTCGCCGCGCAGGCGGTGGGCGGGCTCGGCGGCACGGTGCTGGCCCGCCGGCTCGACCTGTGGCTGGGGACCGGCCGGGCGCTGGTGGTGACCGCGGGGATCGAGGCGTTCTCCCTGCTCTGCCTGGCGCTCTCCTCGAACGCGTACGCGGCGGGCGCGGCCCTCGTGCTGTGCGGGGCGGCCATGGCCGCCACGATGGTCATCGCGCCGTCCATCTCGCAGGCGATCGTGCCCACGCACCTGACCGGCCGGGTGGCCGCGACGAACCGGCTGTTCGGCTTCGGCGCCGCGCCGCTGGGAGCCCTGGTGGGCGGCTGGCTCGGCAGCGTCGCCGGGCTGCGGGCGCCGTTCCTGTTCGGCACCGCGCTGCTCGTGGTGATGACCGCCCTGAACGCCTGGCTGGCCGGCGGCAAGGCCGTGGCCGAGGCCATCGAGACGGCCCGTGCGGAGCAGGCCGGGCGGGCCGGGCAGGACGGGCAGGCCGCACAGGAGCCCGCCGCGGTGTGAACGGGGGACGCCCGGGTCCGCGGCCCCTGCCGGGCCGGGGACCGGGCGTCCGCGCCGTGCGCGCGGGCCGGTCAGCCCGCCGAGTCCGACACCCAGCCCAGGGACTCGGCCTCGTCGGTCACCGTGGAGCTGAGCAGCCCGGTACGGACCGCTGTGACGCCCGCCTGGAAGCGGCTCGACGCCTGGAGCTCCTCCATGATCTCGGCGATGTGCCGCCGGCAGGTCCGCAAGCTGACGCTCAGCCGCCGGGCGATCAGCTCGTCCTTCGCGCCGGCCGAGAGCATCCGTACGATCGCCCGCCGCAGTTCGTCCCCGGCCACGCCGTAGCCCAGGGCCGCCGCGCTGTCGGCGTAGGGCACCGCTGCCGACCACGCCTGCTCCAGGCCCCGGTACAGGAAGTCCACGGTCGCGGGCTCGCGGATCACCACCGCCCCGGCGGCGCCCGACAGGTTCGGGATGAAGGCCACCTCGCGGTCGAAGATGACGATGCGGTCGGAGATCTCCTCGCACGTGCGGATCTCGCAGCCCGCCCCGCCCAGTTGCCCGAGCAGGTCCCGCATCAGGTGGTTCACCCGGACCGGGTGCTGGTACAGCGAGCGCATGCCGACGCCGCGGCCCAGCATCTCCAGGTCGGCCGCGAGGGAGGCCTCGACGGCGCTCTCGCTGAAGACCCCCGGATGGGCCGAGAAGACCTCGACCGAGCAGCGCCGGGTGGCCTCGCCGAGCGCCGAACGCACCTGGCCGATGTCGGCGAGGATGTCGATGGCCTCCCGGCGGTTACGGGCCTGCCGGCTCTCGAAGTAGAGCGGATTGAGGCTCAGCATCTGCGACTTGAGCCCCTCGGCCCGCTGTTCCAGGGCCTTGATCTCCGACTCGATCGGGTTGACCATGACGGCCACGGCGGATTCGGGGCTGGTCGGCACGTAGGAATCCGGTTGGTCCGGGCCCTCGCGCAGCAGGCTCAGCCCGATCAGGGTGGCCAGGTTCGACTCGACCTCTTCGGAAGGGACGTCGAGCTCGTCGCACAGCCGCGGGGTGTCCGCGCGGGAGATGCGGCCGTGCCGCAGGGACCACTCGTACAGGCCTGCCGCGACCGCCGACAGGCGTGCCGGCGGGGCCCACTCATCTTGCTCCTGTGCCACGCTTCTGCCTCTTGGGTCCGGTCCGACAAAGTCGCGAAGGATGACATGCGGGGGCCGGGTGAGCTGTTTTTGCCTTCCCCCTACCGCACGGTATTTAAGTTGACAGTGGCGTGTCAACAAGGGCTGGTGACATCACCGAATCACGATCACCGGCAACCGTTGAACGAGTAACGAGCTTGAAACTCCGTGATCCTGACGCCTGGTCAGGCGATGTCCGGACAGCGGACGCCGTCCTCGGGGTGAAAGCGATAATCCGCCACACATTCCCGCCGGAAGTGATCTCCGTAGGGCCCGGGAGGGGGCCTGGGGTAATGGCTGAGGTGCTTTTAATTCAGAATTCAGCAATCCCGGTTGCGCCGGGGGCGTACGGCCGCTCAGCCGAACCAGACGGGCCCCCAGGCCAGGGACTGCGCGCCCAGCAGCGGATCCGACCGCACCCGCACCCCCAGCACCCGCAGACCCCGCCGGCCGCAGTACGCGCGGACGTCCGTGGCCAGCCGCGGCAGCGACACTCCGGCCGCGCCGCCCAGCAGCACGTCGGTGGAGTCGGCCCCGGGCTCCGGCCCGTCGCTCCCCGGCGTCCACGGACAGCGGTCCCGCCCGGAGCCGTCGCCGCGGGCCGCGGGCAGCCAGGCCCCCCGCCGCGCCCCGGCCGGTCTGGCGATCCGCCAGCCGCCGCCCAGCGTCGGCACCCGGTGGAGCCGCACCGGCGCGCCGGCGCCGCCCGGCAGTTCCCCGTACTCCTCCGCGAACCGCGACAGCAGGCGCAGCGCCCCGTCGAGCAGCCAGTGCCCCTCGGACACCCCTGCGGCCGGCACCGCGTCCCGCGGGTGCGGCCCCGGAACCGGGTACGGGGCGACGCCGAGGAGGCGCAGGCCCCGCAGCGCCGCCCGGACCGCCGATTCCCGGTCACGGACGCCCCACCCGGTGACGGCTCCGCCCGGCGGGCCGCCGCACACCACGAACCGGGTCGACACGCCCGCGCCCGTACGGGAGGTACCGGCCGGTGCCAGCAGGCCGCTCCAGGGCCGGGACAGCGCGTCGGCCCCCGCCCCGAGCGGGTGGAAGGACAGTGTGTCGGTCAGCGCCCGCACCCCGCTCCACACCGGCAGGCCCGGCCCGGGCAGCGGCAGCCTGCTGGCCGTCGCACCCGCCCGCTGGACCACCACGGCCTCCCGGGCCGCGGCGGGCGCACGGCGCAGCTCCGCCAGGGCCGCCCGCGTCAGACCCGCGGCCCCGGCCGGGCGGGCGTCGGACGTGGCCAGTACGGACTGCCAGCCGGGGGCGCGCCGGACGAGTTCACGGTGCCGGGCGGGGTCCTCGGCCGGCCCGAGGACGACGCAGTCGCCCAGCAGGGTGACCGGCACCGTATGAGGGCGCATATGGGTGCTCCAGGTGTCCAGGTGGCCGGGCGGACGCCGACGCGGGATCCGGCCGGCCGGATCCCGCGTCGCGTGGGTGGGGCGCGGGTCCCGGCCCCGGCCGGGACCCGCGGTCAGCGGCTGACCAGGCAGTGCTCCTCCTGCCGGCGGACCCGGGCCACCAGGTCCGGCTGCCCGGCCGCCTCGGCGATCGCGCCCAGGCAGCCGAACACGTCGGAGACGGCCAGTTCCGTCTCGAAGTACCGCTTGATCAGGATCGCCAGCACGTCCTGGAAGGTGCCCGGGCCGATCACCCCGGCCAGCGCCAGCAGCGATTCCCGCTCCCCGTCCTTCAGCGGCCGCCTGGGCACCACGCTGTCTCGGGGTATGCCCTCGCCCGGCACCCCGCCGGTGCGCAGCACCGAGGCCAGGTCGGGGGTGGCGAAGTCGAGGATCAGGTGCACCCGGTCCCGGTCCGCGTACGAGACCGCGCTGTGCGCCCGGGTCGCGTCCAGGAACCACAGTTCGCCGAACGCCATCTGGTAGACGGTCTCGTCCTCGGAGCTGAAGCACTCGGGGCCGGTCTGCAGCGGAACGTGCAGACGCGTCAGATCGTCCTGCAGCTCCAGGTAGTCCCGGTGCGGCACCAGGACACTGCCCGGGGTCAGGCGGGCGAGCCGGCCGTACTTGAGCAGGTCGGTGCGGAAGGTCCGCTCCACCAGCCCGGTCAGGTACGGCAGCCGCCGCCCGTACGCGGTGATCCGGGCCGCTCCCGGATAGTCCTCCAGCTGTGCGTCGGCGAGGTCGCCGGTGCGGTTCCACAGCATGCAGCTGCGCCAGGACCCGCAGATGAACTCGCTGTAGGAGTCGTTGTAGCCGAACAGCTCGGCCTCGGCCAGGTCGGTCGCGAGCCGCGCCCGGTCGAGATCCAGCCGCGTGATGCGCGTGGTGGTCGTCATGGCCGCACCGGCTCCCGGGTCTGGACGAGATCACCGGCGCCGAGGCGCACGGTTCCGACGAGGTACTCCCGGGTGGCGCCGGCCAGGAACACCCGGCCGTCGCGGAACTCGCAGTCCACCCGGATGGTCAGGGTCTTCCCCAGGCGCGGGGAGAACTGGTGCGCGCGCAGCGTGCCGCGCCCCAGCCGGCGGGCCCAGTAGGGGACCAGCGCGCAGTGCGCGGACCCGGTGATCGGGTCCTCCGGGATGGAGAGCTTGGGCCCGAAGAACCGGGAGCAGAAGTCCCCCTCCGAGCCTGGCGCGGTGATCACCACGCCCCGCAGGTCCAGCGTGGCCAGCTCGCGCTGGTCCGGAACCACCGCGCGCAGCTGCTCCTCGTTCTCGTAGACCACCACGTAGTCCATCGAGGCCAGCACCGCCACGGGGGCGGCCGGGCCCGTCAGGCCCCGCAGCAGCGCGGGCGGCGGCTGGACCGGTGTGTACTCCAGGGCCGGGAAGGACAGCGTCAGCCCGTCCGCGCCCCGCGTGACCACCAGGGGTCCGCTCGCGGAGTGGAAGGTCACCTCGTCCGTACCGGGCCGCAGATGGCGGAAGACCACGTGGGCCGCGCCCAGGGTGGCGTGACCGCACAGGTCCACCTCCGAGGCGGGGGTGAACCAGCGCAGCCGGAAGTCCTCGCCCGCCGGGACGATGAAGGCCGTCTCCGGGAGGTTGTTCTCCAGGGCGATCGCCTGCATCACCTCGTCCGGAAGCCATTCCGCCAGCGGGCACACCGCCGCCGGGTTGCCCCAGAAGAGCCGGTCGGTGAACGCGTCCACCTGGTACAGCCGGAACTCGATCGCCGAGTCGGCCACGGTGCTCATTGCGTACGCCTCTCCATGTCAGATGCCCAGCCGTTCCTTGACCTCGGCGAAGAACGGGATGTGCCGGTAGTCCCGGGACTCCGCGTCGTAGTCCGTGTACCGGTTGGTGAACTCCAGCAGCCGCTGCTTGACCCGCTCGACCGGTTCGGTGCGGATCCGGGACTCGACGGCCTCGATCTCCCCGAGGAAGGCGGCCAGCACGGACGGCAGCTCGGGGGAGAGGTGGATCCGCCCGCCGCACAGGCCGATCCCGCCGTTCTCCTGCAGGTAGGTGAAGAGCAACTGGGAGGCGACCGCGTCGTAGTTGGGGCGCGGGATGCCCTCCACCGAGTAGCGCAGCAGCCGTTCCGCCAGCATGTACTCGTAGGCCAGCCGGGCGTCGGCCCGGGGCAGGTCCTCGTCGCTCAGGCACACCAGCATCGAGGAGACGTCGGTACGCAGCTCCTCCAGGCCCGCCAGCGGCTTCGACTTCTTCACCGGCAGGTACTCCGGGATGGGCATCTCGCCCTGGCGGTGGTGGTACTCGTGCAGCCGCACCCACCACGAGGACGCCCGCTCCACGTCCTCCTCCGAGGCGGACTGGACGCGCGGGAAGCTGCCGGGGGCCATCACCTCGTCGATCAGCACCCGCGTGAGCTTCATGTGCCGTTCGACGAACTTGTCGATGAAGTAGAAGATCAGGTCGTCCGGGTCCTGCCGGCCGTCCAGGTGGTTCTCCGGGAACAGCGCCACCACCACGCGGGACGCGAAGCCCGCGGAGTGCTGCTCGATCGCCACCGGCATGGTCGGGCTCGCGTACCGGGAGGCCAGCCGGGCGTCGGTGGGCAGCGTCCGGTACGTGAGGTAGTCCAGTGACAGCGACGGGAAGTACGAGGCGTCGAACAGCGAGAAGATGGTGTTGTCGGCGGCCGAGTTCACGTGGAGCTTCGTCCGCTCCAGCCGCGGCACCTCCGCGTAGCCGCGCAGGTCCTCCACCAGGGCGCGCACCACCGGCTGCCGGCTGAGCACCGGCGAGGCCGCGAGGCGGTCGGCGAGTTCCCCGAGGAAGTCGGGCTTGCGGAAGGCGTCGCGCGGGCCCAGCTCCCCGCGCAGCCGGTCGATCTCCGCGATCACCTCGGACACCTCGTGCGCGGGCGGCAGCGGCCGCGGCGCCGTGCCGGGCGTCGGCGGCGCGACGAGTTCGGCGGTCACCGCGCGGACCCGACCGGGACGGGCAGGACCGCCAGCGCGTCCGCGAAGTCGTCCAGGGCGAGCGCCCAGTTGGCCGCGTACTCCTCGGCGAGCCGCAGCATCTCGATGCGCTCGGCCTCGGTGCCGGCCATCGCCGTCATCCCGGTCTCGTCGTCGCTCACCGACTTGGCGTGCACGGTCTCCGCCTTGATGTGGGAATCCACCCAGTCCAGGGCTCCGGCCGCCGCGTACAGCTTGTCCCCGTCCACCCGGACGCGGGAGTACATCCGGCGGAAGGCGACGGCGATGTCCAGCGCGATGTCCTCCACCACGCGCAGCTGGACCGCGGCGCCCAGCGGGGAGGACGCGAGCCGGTCCATGTGGGCGAGCAGCGCGGTGACGCCCGGGGGGAGTCCGGCGGCCGCGGCCGCCTCGTCCTCGTCGACCGCCGACAGCAGCGGGGCCACGATCGCGTCCGCCCACCAGACGTAGTGCACGCCGGCGACCCCGCGCGGGGCGACGGCGGCGAACTCCGGCGCGGAGTTGGCGAGATCGTCGCCGATGACCCGGTAGGCGGTCTGGAACGCACCGAGCACCTCCCGGTCCGGGGAGCTCTCGGCGTTGAAACGGGCGGCCAGCAGACCGAGGCTCGCCACGGTCGTGAACATGAAGGCCTTGGTGATCGCCTGCCACTGCAGTCCCACCCGCAGGGCGGCCGGCGGTGTGACCGGGTCGACGGTCCGCGCGTCCTGGAAGAACCTGTTTCGCGGCCTGCGCAGACCCGCCTCGTTGATTATGCGCGAAATATGGTCCTCCAGGGCCGCTTCTGACACGATTTCACGTTCGTCGAGGGGCACAGAAACTCCTGCCGCTTGGTGGGTATGGGGCGACTCGAATGCCCGGGGCCGCTCCTATGTGGCCTGGTCGGTACACCGTGTGCGGCGAGCGCGGGGATCCGCAATCCGCGGCGCGTGTCATCAACGTGCATGGCAGTCAACGCCCCGCCCCTTGAGCCCTTGCGTGCCTGGTCAGGGGGGCCTTGCCGGAGTCCGCCGCCGGCGTCGGCGAGGGCTGGGCGGGGGTGCGGCGGAGGCCCGGTGGGGGGCGGAAAAGGACGTGCAGCTTGATGTCGGGTCACACGATTGTGATCACTCCTCCGGCTGGCCAAGAATGAGGCAGCCGACGGCACCGGGGTGGGGCCGTAAACGCATCGACCGAAAGGCCGGACTTTCCGATGACCCGATTTGGATCCGCCGCTCTCGCCGCTTCCCTCACCTTCATCGGCAGTGTTCTCCTCCTTTCCGGTACCGCCGCGGCATATGACGGCGCCCGCGGCGCCGCGGTGACCGCCGTCGCCGGCGGCGACGACACCAACTCCACGGGCTGGGACTGACACAGCCCAGCGGGCCGCCGGCCCGTCAGCGCACCGCACCGTTACCGAGAGGACGAGGGACATGCCGGACGCCGGCAGAAGGACGTCGGCCGCCCACCTGGGCCGGGTCGTACGCAAGGAACGGGTGTCGCCGCACATGGTCCGGGTCGTGCTCGGCGGCGACGGACTGCGCGGCTTCCGCACCGGCTCCTTCACGGACCACTACGTCAAACTGCACTTCCCGCTGCCGGGCGTGGACCACCCGGACCCCACGGACATCGGCGCGATGCGCCGCGACCTCCCCCGGGACCAGTGGCCGCGCACCCGGACCTACACCGTCCGCGCCTGGGACGCCGAGGCCGGGGAGCTGACCATCGACTTCGTGCACCACGGCCCCGCCGGCGTGGCCGGCCCGTGGGCCGCTGCCGCCGAACCCGGTGACGTCCTGCTCCTCACGGGTCCGGGCGGGGGCTACGCCCCGGCGGCCGGGGCGGACTGGCACCTGCTGGCCGGGGACGAGAGTGCCCTGCCCGCCATCGCGGCCTCCCTGGAGGCGATGCCCGCCGGGGCCCGGGTCCGGGCCCTGGTCGAGGTGGCCGGACCGGCGGAGGAGCAGCGGATCGAGTCGGCCGCGGACCTGGACCTGACCTGGCTGCACCGGGGCCCCCGTCCGGTCGGCGAGGCCCTCGTCGAGGCGGTGCGCGCGCTGGACTTCCCCACCGGGACGGCCCAGGTCTTCGTCCACGGCGAGGCCCACTTCGTGCGGGAGCTCCGACGGCACCTGCGCGGCGAGCGCGGACTCCCGCCCGAGCGGCTGTCGGTCTCCGGCTACTGGCGGCGCGGTGCGGACGAGGACACCTGGCAGGCCACCAAGTCGGAGTGGAACCAGGACGTCGAGCAGCCGGTGGGCTGACCCTCCCCGAGGTCATGCAGGGCACACGCTCCTTCACCGTACGTGTCCGGCCGGGCGGATCCCGTGCAACGGACGCCGGCAGTGCCTACCGTGGAAGTCGAGGACGCGCCGCGAGCGGCGGCCCGCGTCCGGCAGGGCAATCGAAGGCGGCTGTGATGGCTCCGGCGGACGGGCAGACGGACCAGGTCACCGGGCTTCCGCGCGACCTGGCCCATTCACAGCGACGGTTCCAGGACCTGCTGGACGCCGTGATGGCGGTCGGCAGGGAGCTGGAGCTCCCGATCGTGCTCCGGCGCGTGATCACCACCGCCATGGGCCTGGTCGACGCCCGGTTCGGCGCGCTCGGTGTGCTGAGCGAGGACGGCGAAGAGCTGGAGGAGTTCATCCCCGTCGGCCTCAGCGAGCAGCAGGCCGCCGAGCTCGCCGGGGTCGCCCTCCCGCACGGCCGCGGACTCCTCGGGCACCTGATCCGGCACCCCGAGCCGCTGCGCGTCGCGGACATCGGCGCCCACCCGGACTCGGTGGGCTTCCCCCCGGGCCACCCGCCCATGAGCACACTGCTCGGGGTGGCGATCAGCTCCCGAGGACGCGTCTACGGCAACCTCTACCTCACCGAGCGGCGCGACGGACGGCCCTTCGACCGGTACGACCAGGAGGTCGTCCTGGCGCTCGCCGGAGCGGCCGGCCTCGCGATCGAGAACGCCCGCCTCTACCGGCAGGTGCGCACCAACGCCGAGTACTTCCAGCGGCTCCTGCTGCCGCGGCTGCCGGACCTGACCCCGTTCCGCGCCGCCGCCGTCTACCGGGCCGCCGCCGCCCCCGACCACGTGGGCGGCGACTGGTACGACGCCCTGATGCTCCCCGACGGGGCCTGCGCCCTGGTCATCGGCGACGTCGTCGGGCACGACCTCCAGGCCGCCGCCACCATGGCCCAGACCCGCAGCATGCTGAGGGCCCTGCTGTACGACCGCCGCACCCCGCCCAGCGCCGTACTGACCCGGCTCGACCGGACCCTGGAAGCCATCACCGACAACCCGATCACCACGGCCTGTCTGATGCGCGTCGAGCCGGGCGCCGACGGCTGGACGCTGCACTGGAGCAGCGCCGGACACCCGCCTCCGCTCCTGCTGACGCCCGGCGGCGGCGCCCGGTTCCTGCTGGCCGAGCCGGGTCTGCCGCTCGGTGTGGACGCGGCGGTTCCCCGCCCCGACCACAGGAACCCCTTCCCCGGCGGCGCGACCCTGGTGCTGTTCACGGACGGGCTGGTCGAGCACTCCAGCCGGACGGTGGACAGCAGCCTGGGCTCCCTCGCCCGGCTGGCCGCCGTCCACGCCGGACGGCCTCTCGAGGACCTGTGCCGCGCTCTGGCCGACGCGCGCCTGGGCGACGGCCGCGACGACCTGGCCGTCCTCGCGCTGAGCGCCTCGGCGTGAAGCACGGGGCCGGCTACATTCCGCTTCCGGCTTCCGCCTCCGCCTCCGCCTCGGCCACGGCGATGACGAACCCCAGGGCCTCCGCGATGTGGGTGGCCGCGGACATCACGCGGGCGGTGCCCACGATGGGGGCGATCGCGACCAGGACGTCCTGCACCTGGGCGGGCGTCAGGTTGGTCTTGACGGCCGGGTCGATGTGGGCGACGTAGGACATCGCGGGCGCGTCCATGGCGGCGAGCGCGGCCAGGCGCGTGAGTATCAGGGTGTCCGCGGGAAGCCCGCACCGTTCGAGCGAGTCCATGGTCATGGCGGCCAGGGTGTCGAGGACGGGGTGGTCGGATGCAGTCGTCATGGTGAGCCATCTCCCGGGGGTCTGGGCGCCGACGCGTCGGAGAGGGGACGCAGAACCCTCGCGTCGAACTCCTGTATCGACCGTAGGGACATTCCCACCGGGCTGCATCTCCACTGCGCGACCCCGCGCGCGCACCGGCGGACCGGTGCGCGCGCGGAGTGCTCCTAGACGATGCCCTCGGCGATCTCGGCCTGCTCGCGGGCGTTGCCGTAGGCGGCCGGGGTGCCGTACGAGCGCCGGGCGGCGTACCACCATCCACTGGCCAGGACCAGGACCACCGCGAGGGCGATCACCGCGTAGTTCATGGAGTCGATGGTGACCGGCGACTTCTGCGGCAGGCAGAACAGGACGGTGACGACGGCGACCCAGACGACGGCGGTCCAGCCGATCGGCCTGCTCCAGCGGCCCAGGCTCCACGGCCCGGGCCGGAAGCGGTCGCCGGCGCGCAGGCGCAGGTAGATCGGGATGGCGTAGGCCGGGGTGATGCCGATGACGTTGATGGCGGTCACGGCCCCGTAGGCGGTCGCGGAGTACAGCGAGGGCAGCGCCAGCACGCCCGCGACGGCGACCGAGAGCCACACGGCCGGTACCGGGGTCTGGGTTCGGCTGCTGACCTTGCGCCACAGCGCGGAGCCGGGCAGCGCGTTGTCACGGCTGAAGGCGAAGACCATGCGGCTGGCGGCGGCGACCTCGGCGTTGCCGCAGAACAACTGCGCGACGATCACCACGAGCAGCAGGGCCTTGGCGCCCCCGGCGCCCAGGGCGTCGAGGAAGATCTGGGCGGGCGGGACACCGGTGGCGGTGCCCGCGACGGCGGCGTAGTCCTGGATGGCGAAGGTGAGGCCCGCGAGCAGCGCGAACCCGGCCAGCCACGAGGCCCAGATGGAGCGGACGATGCCCTTGGCGGCGGCGACGGAGGCGTTCGAGGTCTCCTCCGACAGGTGGGCGGAGGCGTCGTAGCCGGAGAAGGTGTACTGCGCGAGCAGCAGGCCGATCGCGGCGACGTAGAACGGGTTGGCCCAGCCGGTGTCGTTGACGAACTCGGTGAAGACGAACGAGGCCGACTGGTGGTGGTCGGGGACGAAGGCCAGGGCGCCGACGATCAGGGCGACGCCGCCCAGGTGCCACCAGACGCTGACCGAGTTCAGGACGCTGACGAGGCGGACGCCGAAGAGGTTGAGCACGGCGTGCAGCAGCAGGATGACGAGGAAGATCAGGAAGGTCGAACCGGGAGTGGGCACGAAGCCGAACTGGAGGTTCAGGAAGGCGCCGGTGAACAGGGCGGCGCCGTAGTCGATGCCCGCGATGGCGCCGAGCAGGCCGAGCAGGTTGAGCCAGCCCGTGTACCAGCCCCAGCGGCGCCCGCCGAGCCGGTCGGCCATGTAGTAGAGGGCCCCGGAGGTGGGGTAGGCGCTGGTCACCTCGGCCAGGGCGAGGCCCACGCAGAGCACGAAGAGGCCGACGCCGGCCCAGCCCCACAGCATCACGGCCGGACCGCCGGTGCCCAGGCCGAAGCCGTACAGGGTCATGCAGCCGGACAGGACGGATATGACGGAGAAGCTGATGGCGAAGTTGCCGAAGCCGCCCATCCGGCGGGCGAGGACGGGCTGGTAGCCGAGCTCCCGGAGCCGTTCCTCCTCGTCGTGCCGGGGTGGGGCCACGCTGTCCGGGCGGACGGTCGGCGCGGTTCGGGACATGGCGGGGTACCTCCGGGGGTTCGTGGAGCACGGGGGACGACGAGCGGGGGGAGCGGGGGGTGTCGGGCCGCAGCGAGCGAGCGGACGGGCTGCGGGAAGTGAGGATCAGCCCCGGTCGGCCAGGCTGCGGGACCTGGCCCGCAGGAAGACCTCCACGGCCAGCTCCTGGTCGGCCGGGTCGCGGGTCCGGTAGGCCCACGGCAGCGTGGTCCAGTACCGGCCGACCGCGCCGAAGACCTCGGCCGCCTCGCCGAACCGGTGGGCTCCCCACAGGGCGTGGGCGAGATGGTTCAGATCGAGCGGGGAGGAGCGGCGCGGGTCGGCGTGCCGGAACCAGGTGTCCAGGGCGTGCCCGGCGTCGCGGAGTGCCCCGTCGCTCACCCAGTGCAGGTCGAGCGCCTTCTCCTGGCCGCGTTCACGGCGGTAGCGCTCCACGTTCAGATAGAGCGGCAGGGCGTGCACGGGGGACCCGTCCGGTGCGGAACCGGCCGCCCACTGGACGAAGTTGGCGGCCTCCGTGAGCGGGCCGGGGGTTCCCGCGATCACGAACTGGAGCATCCGGTGGTACGCCTCGCGGTTGTGCGGGTCGCGCTTGTCGGCCTGCGCGAGGATGCCCCAGGGGCCGGGTGGCAGCATCAGGACGGGCGGCGCGAGCCGGTGCTCGTCCATCGACCGCTGGTCGTCGAGGAGGGCGAGCGCGAGCAGGCACACCCACGGCACGGGGTCGTCGGGGTCGAGCTCGGCCGCGTCCCGGCACGCCAGCCAGGCCTCCTGCCACAGCTGGTGGGTGCGGGGGTGACGGGCGCGGTGGGCCCGGACGGCGCGTTCGACGACGACACGGGTGTGCATGACGGAGGCGGCGACGCTGCGGGGCTCCTCGGCGCGCCATGCCTGGACCACGTCCGAACCGGCGGCGACGGCGGCGAGCACCTGGGTGCGCTGGGTCCACAGACCCCATCCGTCCGTCCGGTCCAGTAACTGCGCCATCGACACCCAGCGGCCGGTGCGCAGGTCCTGGACGGCGACGCGCAGCTCGTCGTCGTGGCCCGCGGGATGGTAGACGGGCCGGAAGTCGCTGCCCGCCATCACCTCGTCCCGGTCGACGGGTGCCGGGGGCGGGCGCGTCTCGCGTCGGTGGTGGTCATGAGTCCTCGCATCGCAAAGGGCCGTCGCGCCGGGTAATCGGCGATCACTATAGAGCGACATTGCGCGTTGGCATCACGGTTCTTTTCGGAATGCAACTATCAAGCCACATCCAACATATGAGATTGCGTCAGTCGACTGGTGGACGGTCCTTGCCGATCTTGACGTGCGGCGTCCCCTGGTGAAGTCTTCCGACCGACGACAGGACGGCGGACCGGACGACGGCCCGGCCGGCGGACACGAGGGACGGAGTCGGGATGACGGGCCCGGTGCTCGCTGTGGACCAGGGGACCTCGGGAACGAAGGCCCTCGTCGTCTGTCCCGTACGCGGGGTCATCGGCTCCGCCTCCGCCCCCGTGCGGCCCAGCCACCTGCCGGGCGGCCGCGTCGAGGTCGACCCCCGTGAGCTGCTGGACTCGGTCGTCGACGCGGGCCGCGCCGCCCTGGCGGCGGCCGGCGAGCCGGTGGCGGCGGTGGGCCTGGCCAACCAGGGCGAGACCGTGCTCGCCTGGGACCCGGCGAGCGGCGAACCGCTGACCGACGCGATCGTCTGGCAGGACCGCCGGGCCGAGGGTCTGTGCGCGGAACTGGCCCCGCACGCCGCACTGCTGCAGGAACGGACGGGACTGCCCCTCGACCCGTATTTCGCCGCTCCGAAGATGGCCTGGATACGCCGTGCCCTGACCCGGCAGGGAGTCGTGACGACCAGCGACGCATGGCTGGTGCACCGGCTCACCGGCGCCTTCGTCACCGACGCGGCGACGGCCGGGCGCACCCAGCTGCTCGACCTCGACACCGTCGACTGGTCGCCCGCCGCCCTCGACGTCTTCGGCCTCACCGGCGAGCGGCTGCCCGAAGTCGTCGACGCCGACGCGCACATCGGCACCACGACCGCGTTCGGCCCCCCGCTCCCGCTGACCGGACTCCTCGTCGACCAGCAGGCCGCACTGCTCGCCCAGCGCGTCACCGAGCCCGGCACCGCCAAGTGCACCTACGGCACGGGGGCGTTCCTCCTCGCACAGACCGGCCCGCGTCCCCGCCGCAGCACCACCGGACTGGTCGGCTGCGTCGCCTGGCGGCTCGGCGGGGAGACCAGCTACTGCCTGGACGGGCAGGTCTACACGGCCGCCTCCGCCGTCCGCTGGCTCACCGACCTCGGCGTGATCTCCGGGGCCCACGACCTCGACGCCGTGGGAGGGACCGCCCCGGACGCCGGCGGAGTCACCTTCGTCCCCGCGCTCGCCGGCCTCGCCGCCCCCTGGTGGCGGGGCGACCTGCGCGGCTCGGTCACCGGCCTCGGCCTCGACACCACCGCCGGGCACCTGGTGCGCGCCCTGTGCGACGGCATCGCCGCCCAGGTCGCCGAGCTCGCGGACGCCGTCGCCGCCGACCTGGGCGCGCCCCTGGCCGCCCTGCGCGTCGACGGCGGGCTCACCCGCTCCGCCCTGCTCATGCAGGCACAAGCCGACCTGCTGCAGATCCCCGTCGAGGTGTCGGCCCTGCCGGACGCCACCGCCCTCGGCGTCGGCGCGGTCGCCCGGCTCGGGCTCGACCCCTCGCTCACCGTCGCCGAGGCCGTCCCGGAGTGGAAGCCCTCCGCCGTGTACGAGCCGCGCGCCGGTTCCGGCCAGGCCGCGGAGCGCCGCGCCCGGTTCCGGACGGCCGTGTCCGCCCTGCTCGACGGCCCCGCATGACCGTCACCACCCGGGGTCCGCTGCCCGACGGCCCCGCCTACGACGTCACGGTCGTCGGCGCCGGCGTGGTCGGCTCGGCCATCGCCCGCGAACTGGCCCGTCTGCCCCTGCGGATCGCCCTGGTCGATGCCTCCGACGACGTCGGCAACGGCACCTCCAAGGCCAACACCGCCATCCTGCACACCGGTTTCGACGCGGTGCCCGGCTCCCTGGAGTCCCGGCTGGTCCGCGAGGGGCAGCGGCTGCTCGCCTCGTACGCGGCCGACAGCGGCATCCCGGTCGAGCCGCTCGGCGCCCTGCTCGTCGCCTGGAACGCGCAGCAGCTCGCCGCCCTGCCGGGGCTGGCCCGCAAGGCGCTGGCCAACGGCTACCGGTCGGCCCGCATCCTCCCGGCCGACGAGGCGCGCGCCCGCGAGCCGGAACTCGGGCCCGGCGTCCTGGGAGCCCTGCACGTGCCGGACGAGTCCGTCATCTGCCCCTGGACGACCACCCTCGCCTACGCGACGCAGGCCGTGCGGGCCGGGGCCGACCTGCACCTGCGCTGCCCGGTGCGGTCGGTCAGGGCCGGCGATCCGCACGTACTGGCCACCGGCCGGGGCCCCCTGCGCACCCGGCACCTGGTCAACGCGGCGGGCCTGTACGCCGACGAGATCGACCGGCTCCTCGGCCACACGGACTTCACCGTCACGCCCCGGCGCGGCCAGCTGATCGTCTTCGACGATCTCGCCCGCGGCCTCGTACGCCACATCCTGCTGCCCGTGCCGGACGAGCGCGGCAAGGGAGTGCTGGTCTCGCCGACCGTGTACGGAAACGTGATGCTCGGCCCGACCGCCGAGGACCTGGAGGACAAGACGGCCACCGGGTCGACCGCCGACGGCCTCGCGCTGCTGCGCGAGAAGGGCCGGCGGATCCTGCCGGCGCTCCTGGACGAGGAGGTCACCGCCGTGTACGCGGGACTGCGCGCGGCCACCGGCCAGGAGGACTACGCCGTCCGGGCGCACCCCGGGCAGCGGTACGTGACCGTGGGCGGGATCCGCTCCACCGGGCTGACCGCCTCGATGGCGATCGCCGCCCACGTGGTGGAACTGCTCGCCGACGGCGGCCTGCCGGTGGACGGCGCACGGGAGCTGGAGCCGGTGCGGATGCCGAACCTCGGCGAGGCGTTCCCCCGGCCCTACCAGGACGCCGCGATGATCGCCGCGGACCCGGAGTACGGCCGCATCGTCTGCCACTGCGAGCGCGTGACCCGCGGGGAGATCCGCGACGCGCTCGCCTCGACCGTCCCGCCCGGCTCACTGGACGGCCTGCGACGGCGCACCCGCGCCCGGGGCGGCCGCTGCCAGGGCTTCCACTGCGGAGCCGCCGTCCGCGCCCTCTTCGGGAAGGGACGCGCGTGAACCGTACGGACCGGACCGTCGACGTGCTCGTCGTCGGAGCCGGCCCCGCCGGACTCGCCCTCGCGGCCCGCCTGGCGCAGGCCGGTGCCGGACGCGTCGAGGTCCTGGAACGCGAGCCGGACGCGGGCGGCATGCCCCGCCACCTCCACCACGGCGGCTTCGGCCGGCCGCCCCGCCCCTGGCTCCGGGGCCCCGACTACGCATCCCGGTGCGCCCGGGCCGCCCTCGCCGCCGGGGCGGCGCTGCGCACCGGGGTCACCGCCACCGGCTGGGCCGGCCCGCTCGCGCTGGAGACCACGGCTCCGCAGGGCCTGGAGCGGATCGCGGCCCGGGCCGTCGTCCTCGCCACCGGCGCCCGCGAGCGCCCCCGCAGCGCCCGGCTGGTCCCGGGCTCCCGCCCGCAGGGTGTGCTGACCACGGGCGAGCTCCTGCAGTCGGTCCACCGCTTCGGCCTGCCCGTCGGACGGCGGGCCGTGGTGGTCGGCGCCGAGCCGGTCGCCCGCCACGCGGTGGCGACGCTGCGCCGGGCGGGTACGGACGTGGTGGCGATGGTCACCGAGCAGCCGCGCGCCACCGCCGTGCCGGGCATCCCGTTGCTCACCGCGACCACCGTGGGCGAACTGCGCGGCCGGGGCCGGCTGACCGGGGTCGCCGTCCACCACCGGGACGGCCGGTCCGGGGTCCTCGCCTGCGACACCGTGGTCTTCACCGGCGACTGGATCCCCGACCACGAGCTGGCCCGCCGCGGTGGCGTCCCCCTGGACCCCGGCACCCGGGGCCCCGGCGTGGACGCCTCCTTCCGCACGGCGCGGCCCGGCGTCTTCGCCGTCGGCAACGCCCTCCACGGCATCGAGAGCGCGACCACCGCGGCGGCCGAGGGCGCCGCCGCGGCCGATCCGGTCCTGGCCCACCTGGCCGGGGCCCCCTGGCCGCCGCCCGGCCCACGGCTGGAGGTCCGGACCCCGCTCGTGTGGGTGACTCCGAACCGGGTCACCGCCGCGACCGGGCGGCCGCTGCTGCTGCGCTCCGGGGAGCCCCTGACCGCCCCGGTCGTGACGGCGCACCAGGACGGTCGGCTCCTGTGGCGGCGGCGGGCCGTGGGGCACCTGTCCCCGTCCCGCTCCCTGCGCCTGGCACCGGGGTGGACGGCCCTCGTCGACCCGGCCGGCGGCCCGGTCGTACTGGCCGCCGGCTGAGTCGTCGGACGACGACGGGCCGTTCCGCCTCCGGCGGCATTCGAGGCGCGGGTCCGGAGCGCAGCCACGGGGAACCGGGGCACCTTCCAGCGGTAGCCGGGGGAGGAAGGGCGGGTGGGGACCAGCCCCGCAGGGTGCCGCCTCGCGGCCGCCCCGCCGGTCAGCCCGCCGCCCCGCCGGTCAGCCCGCCGCCCCCCGGTCAGCCCGCCGCCCCCCGGTCAGCCCGCCGCCCCCCGGTCAGCCCGCCGCCCCCCGGTCAGCCCGCCGCCGGTCAGCCCGCCGCCGGTCAGCCCGCCGCCGGTCAGCCCGCCGCCGGTCAGCCCGCCGCCGGGGCGGACCGGCGTACGTCCCGGCGTCAGCAGATCCGCGGCAGCTGCTCCCCGATCGGCAGGTCGACCACGCGCGTACCGCCGAGTCCCGTCCGCGCCACCACCATGCCGGGGTGGGCCTCGACCGCCTCGCCGATCACGGCCGCGTGCCGGCCCAGCGGGTGGGCGCGCATCGCGTCGAGGACGGCGTCGGCGTGCTCCCGCGGGACGAAGGCCACGAGCTTGCCCTCGTTCGCCACGTAGAACGGATCCAGGCCGAGGATCGCGCAGGCGTTGCGCACGGCCTCCGGGACCGGGACCCGGCCCTCCTGGACGACGACCCCGGCCCCCGAGGCCGCCGCGATCTCGCACAGGGAGGCGGCCAGCCCCCCGCGGGTGGGGTCGCGCAGCACGTGGAGGTCGGGAGTGACCGCGAGCATCGCCTGGACGAGGCCGCCCAGCGGCGCGCAGTCGCTCTCGATCTCCACCCCGAAGCCGAGGCCCTCGCGGACGCTCATGATCGCCACGCCGTGCAGGCCGATCTCACCGCTGACGATGACGACGTCCCCCGGCACGACGCGCTGCGGGCGCAGGTCCACCCCGTCCGGGATCAGGCCGATGCCCGCGGTGTTGACGTAGACGCCGTCGCCGTGGCCCGCCTCCACGACCTTGGTGTCGCCGGTCGCCACCTCGACGCCCGCGGCGCGGGCCGCGGCTCCCAGGGCCCCGGCCACGCGCGCCACCGTGGAGATCTCCACGCCCTCCTCCAGGATGAACCCGCAGGACAGGTAGGCGGCCCGGGCCCCGCTCATGGCCAGGTCGTTGACCGTGCCGTTGACCGCGAGGTCGCCGATGCTCCCGCCGGGGAAGAACAGCGGGCGCACCACGTAGGAATCGGTCGAGAAGGCCAGCCGGGCCCCGCCGAGGGTCAGTGCGGCCGCGTCCCCGAGCCGCCCGAGCACCTCCCCTCCGTATGCGGGGGCGAAGACGTGCTCGACGAGCTCGGCGGAGAGCGCGCCACCGCCCCCGTGGCCCATCACCACGCGGGGCCGGTCGCGCAGGGGGGCCGGACAGGTCCAGCCGGTGACGTCGAGTGCGGTCTCAGACAACGGGGTTCGCCTCCAGCGGGGCCTTCGCGGCGTTCGGGATCTCCAGGCGCCGGTAGAGGTAGTACGCGGCGCACGCGCCCTCGCTGGAGACCATCGTGGCGCCGAGCGGGGTGCGCGGGGTGCAGGTGGTGCCGAAGGCCTCGCACTCGTGCGGCTTGAGCAGCCCCTGGAGCACCTCGCCGCTGCGGCATTCGGCCGGTTCCCGCGTGGCGATGTCGCCCACCGCGAAGCGGTGTTCGGCGTCGAACTCCCGGTAGCGGGAGGACAGCCGCCAGCCGCTGGAGGGGATGACGCCGATGCCGCGCCAGGCCCGGTCGGTGACCTCGAAGACGTCCTCCAGCATCGCCAGCGCGGCCGGGTTGCCCTCCGGGCGGACGGCGCGCGCGTACGCGTTGTCGACGGTGTGCTCGCCGCGTTCGAGCTGGAGCACGGCCCGGCGTACGCCCTCCAGGATGTCCAGCGGCTCGAAACCGGTCACCACGATCGGGACCCGGTACCTCGCCGCCAGACCGGGGTACTCGCCGGTGCCCATCACACTGCACACGTGACCGGCGGCGAGGAAGCCCTGGACCCGGCAGCTCGGCGAGTCCATGATCGCCTCGATCGCCGGGGGCACCCGGACGTGCGACACCAGCAGGCTGAAGTTGCGGATGCCGAGCTTCTTGGCCTGGTACACGGTCATCGCGTTGGGCGGCGCCGTCGTCTCGAAGCCGATGCCGAAGAACACCACCTCGCGGTCCGGGTTCTGCCGGGCGATGCGCAGCGCGTCGAGCGGGGAGTAGACGACCCGTACGTCGCCGCCCTCGCTGCGCACCTGGAAGAGGTCGCGTCCGGTCCCCGGCACGCGGAGCATGTCGCCGAACGAGCAGAAGACCACCTCGGGGCGGGAGGCGATCTCCAGGGCCTTGTCGATGACCTCCAGCGGGGTCACGCACACCGGACAGCCCGGGCCGTGGATCAACTCGACCTGGTCGGGCAGTAGTTGGTCGATCCCGTGCCGGATGATGGTGTGCGTCTGCCCGCCGCAGACCTCCATCAGCGCCCAGGGGCGGGTCACGGTGGCGTGGATCTCGTCGAGCAGCCGCCGGGCGAGGGCGGGGTCCTGGAACTCGTCGATGTACTTCACTGCTGCGCCGCCTCCTGCGGGACGTCGTCCGGGTCGTCGGTGAAGGGCCAGGGAGCTTCGCCCGCCTCCGCGGCGGCCCGCTCCCACGGGTCGCCGAACTCCTCCTGGAGCATGCCGAGCCGGGCGAACAGGTCGAGGGTCTGCCTGGCCGACTCCTCGTCCAGGCGCTGCAGGGCGAAGCCGACGTGGACGATGGCGTACTCGCCGACCTGCAGGTCCGGCAGGTATTCCAGGCACACCTCCTTGACCACGCCCCCGAAGTCGACGGTGGCCATCCGGGTGCCGTCCTGCTCCCCGATGTCAATCACTCTGCCGGGCACCGCCAGGCACATGGGTTCCTCCTCGCTGTGGGTGTCCGCCGGCGCAGCCGGCGGTCGCGGTCGCGGCCGCCACCATGAGCTGGCCGAGCGCCAGCCCCCCGTCGTTCGGGGGGACCCGGTGGTGGCGCAGCACGGTGAAGCCGTGTTCCCGCAGCAGGCGGGAACAGGCGGACGAAAGGGTGGAGTTCGCGAAGACCCCGCCGGACAGGGCGACGGTGTCCAGGCCGTGCCGCCCGCGCGCCGCGAGGCAGAGGTCACCGACGAGGGCGGCGACCGCGGCGTGGAACCGGGCCGCGATCACCGGCCGCGGGGTGCCCGCCCGCAGATCGGCCACGACGGCGGCCAGGACCGGCCCCGGGTCGGCGGTCAGCGGGGGAGCGGCGTCCGGGCCGGCCGTGCCCCCTTTCGGGGCCCCGAGCGCGAACCGGTAGGCGGCGCCGGAGTCCTCCGCCGCCCCCGTCGCGGCCGCCTCCAGCTCGATCGCGGCCTGGGCCTCGTACCCGGCGTGGTGGCAGACCCCCGCCAGTGAGGACACGGCGTCGAAGAGACGGCCCATGCCGGAGGTGGGCACGCAGTTCAGGTTCCGTTCCAACTGGCGGCGCA
The DNA here is from genome assembly GCF_055585365.1 of Streptomyces sp. NPDC053432. NCBI lineage: Bacteria > Bacillati > Actinomycetota > Actinomycetes > Kitasatosporales > Streptomycetaceae > Streptomyces > Streptomyces sp. NPDC053432. The sequence continues at coordinate 40,165 of NZ_JBVJKF010000030.1, read as the reverse complement.
GCACCCGCAGTTCCTCGGGCGGACAGGCCCGCACGGGCGGCAGGTCCGGGGACCAGTCGATGCCCGCCGCCCACAGGTGGGCCAGCGCCATCCGGTACGGGCGCCGCACGGCGGCGTCGCCGCCCGGCAGGGGGACGTACGCGAGGTGCGCGAAGCGGGCGTACCCGGTGTAGTCGGCGAGCAGGGTCTCGCCGCCCCACACCGCGCCGTCGTCGCCGTAGCCCGTGCCGTCGAAGGCGATCCCGATTACCCGCCGGCCGCCGTCCTGCCCGTGCTCGGCCATCGCCGACGCGATGTGCGCGTGGTGGTGCTGGACGCGGACCAGGGGCCGGACCCCCGCGTTCCGCACGGCCCACTGCGCGGAGCGGTAGCCGGGGTGCCGGTCGGCGGCGATCAGCCCGGGGGCCACTCCCGTGACCGACTCCAGCTGCCGCTCGGCCCGTTCGAAGGCCTGCTGGGTGGCCAGGTCGTCCATGTCCCCGATGTGCGCGGACAGCCACGCCCTGCGGCCCTCGCCGAGACAGAAGGCGTTCTTGAGGTCCCCTCCGGTGGCGAGCGCCGCCGGGACGGGCGAGGGCAGCGCGAGCGGGAGGGGCGCGTGGCCGCGGGAGCGGCGTACGGTCAGCGGCTCCCCGTCGCAGACCCGCACGACGGAGTCGTCGCACGGCACGTGGATCGGACGGTCGTGCGTGAGCCAGGCGTCGGCGAGGTGCCCGAGGCGCTCCAGGGCCTCGGCGTCGTCGGTGACGATGGGCTCGCCCGAGAGGTTGCCACTGGTCATCACCAGCAGGCGGGGGCCGGGCGGGTCGCCGGGGAGCCCGAGCAGCAGGTGGTGCACGGGCGTGTACGGCAGCATCACCCCGAGGTCGGGGGAGCGGGGGGCGACGGCGTCCGCGACCGGGTACGCCGTCGGGCCGTCCGCCGCCGGACGGCGGCGCAGCAGCACGATGGGCCGGACGGGACCGGTGAGCAGGGCCCGCTCGGCCGGGCCGAGTTCCACCAGCGGCTCGATGTCGTCGAGGGCGCGGACCATCAGGGCGAACGGCTTGTCCCCGCGGGCCTTGCGCCGCCGCAGCTCCGCCACCGCGCCGGGCAGGCCGGCGTCGCAGGCGAGGTGGTAGCCGCCGAGGCCCTTGACCGCGACGACCGCCCCCTCGGCCAGCAGGCGGCGGGCCCCGGCCACCGGGTCGGCCGCCTCCACCTCGCGCGGCGGCGACCCGGCGAGCAGGCGCAGCCGCGGCCCGCAGGCGGGGCAGGCCACGGGCTGGGCGTGGAACCGCCGGTCGGCGGGATCGGCGTACTCCGCCGCGCAGTCGGGGCACATCGGGAAACCGGCCATGGTGGTGTGCGCCCGGTCGTACGGCAGCCCGGTGACGATGGTGAAGCGGGGGCCGCAGTGGGTGCAGGTGATGAAGGGGTGCCGGTGACGCCGGTCGGCGGGATCCGCCAGCTCGGCCAGGCAGTCGGCGCAGGTGGCCGTGTCGGGGGAGACCAGGGTGCGCGCGGGCCCGCCGGAGCGGGAGGCGACGATGGTGAAGCCGGAGCCGCCCGCGACGGGCAGCTCGCAGTGGTCGACGGCATCGACGACGGCCAGCGGCGGGGCGTCCGCGGCGAGCCGGTCGCAGAACGCGGAGACGGCGGCGGGAGCGCCCTCGACCTCCGCGACGACGCCTTCGGGGGTGTTGGTGACGTGCCCGGCCAGGCCGAGTCCGGTCGCGCGGGTGTACACGTACGGCCGGAAGCCGACGCCCTGCACCACCCCGCGCACCAGGATCCGGCGCCGCTGCACGGCCTCCATCAGCGGGTCGGCGCCGAGGCCGGACGGGGGTGGAGGTCTCCGGGGCCGGCCCCGTGGCCGTGGTGGTGGTCATGGCCGTCGTGATCATGACCGTGTCCGTGGTGCGCGTGGTGCTCGTGGTGCTGGTGGTGCTCGTTGTCGTGGTGGTGGTGCACATGGGGCTGCTGTGCCAGGACCGGTGCGTGCACCGGGTGTCCTTCGGCGACCGCGAGCGCCCGGTCCAGCAGCAGCCCCGCGCCCCCGCCCGCCTTGGCGGACGTCAGCACGACCTCCACGCCGGGGTTCACCTGCTGCACGTTCGCGCGGAAGGCCGCCTCGTCGAACTCCACGGCCCCGGCGATGTCCGTCTTCGTCACCACCACCAGGTGGGCCGTCCCGAACGCCGTCGGGTACTTGAGCGGCTTGTCCTCGCCCTCCGTCACCGAGGCCAGTACGACGCGCAGGGATTCCCCCAGGTCGTACGAGGCCGGGCAGACGAGGTTGCCGACGTTCTCCACGAACAGCAGCCTGGTCCCGGCCGGCAGCCACCCGTCCACGTGCCGCCCCAGCATCCCCGCCTCCAGGTGGCACAGCCCGTCGGTGAGCACCTGCTTGACCGGTACGCCCGAACGCGCGAGCCGGACCGCGTCGTTCTCCGTCGCCAGGTCGGCCGTGAGCGCGGCGACCCGCACCCCGCGCTCGCGGGCGATGCACAGTTCGCTCTCCAGCAGGGCCGTCTTGCCGCTGCCCGGGCTGGACAACAGGTTGACCACCGTCGTGCCGCGGGCGCCGAGCGCGGTGCGCAGGGTCTGCGCGGCGGAGTCGTTCTTGGCGAGGACCGCCGTCTTCAGGTCGACCACACGGCACATGGTTCAGCGCTCCTCGGAGATCGGTTCGCGGACGGGCGGGACGGGCCGCCCCGGGGGGCCGGTGGGGCAGTCCTCCCAGCGGACGTCGAGGATCTGCAGCTCGCGCCCGGCGCGGAGTTCGACGTCCGTGGCCAGGCCGCAGCCGGGGCACAGCAGCCGCGGCGGCATGCCGACGGCCCACTCGCCCGCACAGGAGCCGCAGCGCGCGCGGGCCGCCACGGGCACCGTCACCAGCTCGGCGCCCTCCAGGAGCGTGCCGTCGCAGGCCAGTGCGAAACAGAAGGCGAGCGCGTCGGGCACCACTCCGGCCAGTTCACCGACCTGGAGGCGGACCGACGTGACCGCGCTCGCACCGCCGGCCCGCGCGGCTTCCTCGACCTGGCCGACCACGGCCATGGCGATCGACATCTCGTGCATGGGACTCCGTCCTGCCGGGCCTCATTAGACCGGCGGGCGGCGTACGGACCGGACGGGCACGCCGACGCGCCGCGCGGCCCGTACGCCGTTCGGGTGCGCCCGGGTCCCCGGTGCCCGCCCGGGCGGGCACGGGCGGGCGCGGGCGGGCACGGGCGGGCGCGGGCGGGGCACCGGGCCGGGGCGGGTCACATCCGGCTGATGTCGATGTACCGCTTGAGGTCGGGCAGGAGCGAGACGAGCACCGCGGCCAGGGCCGCGGCCACGCCGAAGACGATGACCTTCTTCATGGGGTTCTCCTCAGTTGGCGACGGGATTGCGGTCGTCCTCCAGCAGGTCCAGCACCATCCGTACGGCCTCCGGCACCGCGGCGGCCACCGGGCCGCTCAGCCCGATCCCCTCCTCCAGGCAGGAGGGCTCGCAGCCGACGACCAGGATGCGCCGCGGCCGGGTCCCGCCGGTGCCCTCGCACAGGGTGTCGAGCAGGGCCAGCACCGCGTCGGGCGACATCTGGTGCCCGTCCAGCGCCGGGGCGCCGGGGGCGATCGAGCCGGGCTCGGCGGCCTCGATCAGGTACAGCGTCCCGGGGGCGCCGCCGCGGGAGGTCGCGTCCACCAGGACCAGCGTGTCGTAGCCGTCCAGCAGCTGGTAGGCCAGGTGGACACCGCGCACGCCGATGTCCACCACCTCCACGTGCTCCGGCAGCCGGCTCCCGGGCACGGACAGCCGCCGCACGGTCTCGACGCCGAAGCCGTCGTCGCCGAGGAAGACGTTGCCGATGCCCGCCACCAGGATCCGGGCGCTCACGCGTCCTCCAGGGGGGTGACCTCGTCGGGCTGGAAGTACAGGAACCGGCCCTGCTCCCGGCGGATGTCGGCGCCCGGGTCGTCCTCGACGGTGACCGCGAGGTGCACGCCTCCGTCGACGTCGTGCAGGACGGCCTCCACCCGGGCGCCGCGGCCCTGGAGGAACAGGTCCTGGGCGTCGGTGCGCCGCAGCCCGGGCCGCAGGATCACGCGGCTGCCCGGGCCCACCGGCGTGCCGTCGACCAGGACCCGGTCGGGGGCGGGCCCGGCGGCGTCGGCGTGTTCCGGGTCCCACCAGGGGGTTTCCGGCCTGAACACCGCGTCGTCCTCGAAGGGTCCGGGGAGGGAGGGCGCCCGGGACGGCTGCGGGCCGGTGATCTCCCGCAGCGCCCGGACCGCGCCGTGCAGCCGCTCCAGCACCTCGGCGGGCATGCTGTCGGCCAGGTCGATCACGGCGGCGGCCCGGGGGTCCGTGCCGCGCGCCTCGCGCTTCTCCTGATCGGTCAGGGCGGAGGTGCGCAGGGCCAGGATCTCGTCGATCTCGGTGGCGTCGTACATGGCCCCGGCGCTCTCGGGGGCGATCGCGGGATGGTCCTCCAGGATGATCGGAGAGGAGAGGACCACGTCGGCGCGGCCGGCCCGCCCCGCGAGCACCGGCCAGGTGTGCCGGTTTCCGCAGGCCGCGACGGCCTCCTCGGCCCACTCGGGCGGGTCGGTCATCGACAGGAAGGAGCCGGCGCTCAGCCCCAGCAGCAGGTGGGACGCCACCAGCGACCGGGGCAGGGCGCAGTCGCGGTCGGCGCCGGCCGCCCCGGGAGCCCAGGAGCTGGTGTTCTCCACCACGGCGGTGAGCTTCATCGCCCGGTAGGGGCCGTCGAGTTCCGTCGCGCGCAGCCGCACCACCCCCTCGACCGGTTCGGTCCGCCGGACGAGGCGGCCGCGTTCGCGGCCGTCGGCGCCGAGGACCGGCTCGGTCTCCGTGCGGGCGGGCCGGGTGAAGGCGAGGGTGACCTCCCCCGCCGTCAGCTCGGCGACGGACACGGTCATCTCGACGCGCTCCTCGGTGCCCTCGTCCCAGGGGACCAGGACCCGGTCGGGCAGGTGCAGCTCGGCCACGGCCGCGAACGAGCCGTCGCCGAGAGCCTCTTCGACCGTGCGCCGCTGCGCGTGCAGGAAGCGCATCTCGACGGAGAGGGTCGCCGCCCCGCGCGGTTCCATGATCAGCTCGGTGCGTTGGAAGGAGTGCTCGTCGTGCGCCGGACCCCACGCGGGCGGGACCAGCACCCCGAACTGCCAGCGCATCCGGTTCTTGGCCGCCGAGGCCCGGTACGGGTACAGCACGTACCCCTCGAACAGGACCGCGTCGGCGACCTGCCGGGCGGTGGCGAAGAGCGACCCGGGCAGATCCGCGGACGAGGGCGCGGACGAGGAAGAGGAGGCGGACGAGGAGGCGGACGTGGTGGTCATGGCGCGGGCCTCCCGATGACGCGCTGCAGGACGCCGCCGCCCCGGACCGGGTCCGGCGCGGCGGCGGGATCCGGGGCCGCTCCGGCGGGCGGCCGCACGGCCTCCGCCGAGTCCAGCAACGCCCGTACGGTCGCCTCCCAGGAGGCCAGCGCGTGGCGCGAGCGGAAGGCGAGCAGGTCCGCCATCGTGTCGCGGGGCAGCCGCAGCCAGCCGCAGCCGGGGAAGTGCTGCTCGACCATCTCCCGCCACACGGCCACGGGCATCCGGAAGGGGGCTTCGAGGTCCCAGGGCACCGGCTCGACGCGGAAGCCCCCGGCGCCGGTGAACGCCGTACCGGAGAACAGCATCAGCAGCGGCGCCTCGCCGTCCTCCAGGGCGTCGAAGTAGCGGGTGGCCGCGATGTCCATGTCGTACGTGCAGGGCACGGACACCTCGGTCTCGGTCTCCCCGGTGAAGCTCGGGACCATGACCGGAACGTGTGCGAACTGGACCGGCTGGAGCGAGCTGCCCCAGCGGGAGCGCTCGCCGAACAGGTCGTGCAGCGCGGCGGCCTCGCCGGGCCCGTAGTCGCGCCGCGCCGGTTCGATGCGCACCTGGCAGCGCAGCGCCAGGGCGTGGACCCGGGTGTCGGGGGAGGCGGTGACGCGGAGCCGGAACACGAGGGTGGGACCGGCCGCGTACGGGTCGGCGCGCACCCCGGTGCAGGTGAAGGCGAAGTCGGTCACGGCCGTTCCTCCCCCGCCCCGGCCGGGGCCTTGGCCCGGAGTTCCACCTGCGCGAAGAAGGCGGCCAGTGCGGCGCGGGCCTCGGCCCCGCCGTCGAAGCCCTGCCACAGCAGCCTCATCCGGCCCACCAGTTCGTAGCAGACGTCGATCGGTACGAGGTAGCACTCGGTGCGGCCCTCCGAGCGGCGCAGCAGCAGGGCCTCCACGTCGGGTTCGAGGAGTGCGGCCAGCCGGCCGGAGCCGAGGACCCGCTGCCAGGTCTCCGGATCGAGCTCGCTCTCGGTGGCCCCGGCCGGACTCGGATAGAGGGCGACGAGCCGGTCGAGGGCGGCGTTGCGGAAGAAGAACGCGACGCCGACCGGGATCTGCAGCGCCTCCCACGCGCCCTCGTCCAGCCGGTGGCCGGGGTCGGCCAGGTAGCGGTCCGGGACGGCCCGGTACCGCCCGGTGGCGGTACCCGGCCGGTCGAACAGCAGGGCGCACGCCGTGCAGGCGCAGACCAGGGCCCGCTGCTCGGTCTGCACCAGGTGGCGGTGGGCTTCCTCCGCCACCGCCACCCCGCACAGTTCGCAGGTTTCCGGGCGCGGCGCCCGGGGTGCGGTGAAGCGCCGCAGGCCGCGCCCGGGTGCGGCCTGCGGGCGGACCGGGCTCACGGAACGCGCGCCGGGGCCGGCGGGCGGGTGCCGATCTGCAGCAGGGCGGGCTGCGCGGCGGCGGGCGCCAGCTCCACCGAGGTCACCTCGGGTGCGAAGGCGGCCAGGGCGTCCTCGATCCGCTGCCGCACCGCGTCGGTGGTGCCGCCGCAGCCGCAGCCCCCGGGCGCCGCCGTGGACCGCAGCCGCAGGAGGCCCGTGGCCTCCTCGAAACCGGCCTGCTCCACCGGTTCCCGTACGGCCTCCAGCGCCCGGGCGATGCGGGTGTGCACGTCCTCGGGGTGCAGGTCGTGCAGGGTCAGCAGACCGGCGACGAGTTCGTCGTCCAGCAGCCCGGCCAGCGCGGCCGAGCCGCCCGGGTCCTCGCCGAGGCGCCCCACGATCCGGGCGAGCCCGGATCCGTAGAACTCCATGAGCACGCGCACCAGTTCCTCGGCCGCCGCGGCGGCCTCCCGGTCGCCGGAGCCGGCCAGCCGGTCCAGGACCTCCTCCACCCGCAGGCCCGTCTCCCGGGCGCCCGCCGTCGCCGCGCTCATCCGCCCAGTCCGCTCAGGCCGGTGGGCACGTGCAGCGACTTCACCGTCTTGCCGCCGCCCACGTACATGTGGACGCCGCAGGGCAGACAGGGGTCGAAGCTGCGCACGGCGCGCATGATGTCGATGCCCTTGAAGTTCTCCGGGGAGTTCTCCTCGAAGATAGGGGTGTTCTGGACGGCGTCCTCGTACGGTCCGGGCGTGCCGAAGGTGTCGCGGGTGCTGGCGTTCCACGGAGTCGGCGGGTACGGGTGGTAGTTGGCGATCTTCCCGTCCCGGATGACCATGTGGTGCGACAGGACGCCCCGTACGGCCTCGGTGAAGCCGACACCGATCGACTCGCTCGGCACCTCGAACTTCTCCCAGGTCTGCGTGCGTCCGGCCCGGACCTCGGCCAGCCCCTTCTCGGCGCAGTGCAGGGCGACGGCGGCCGCGTACGCCTGGAAGTACGTGCGGGCGCGGTTGCGCTCCAGCGCGTTGCTCCACCGCGGGATCTTCCACTCGAAGGTGGTCTCCGGCTTGGTCATGGTGCGCGGCAGGTTGATGACCACGCTGTGCCCGGTGGCCTTGACGTAGCCGATGTCCACCAGCCCGGACAGGGCGGTGGACCACAGGCGGGCGATGGGGCCGCCGCCGGTGTCGAGGGCCAGGTGGTCCTTGCCGTCGAACCAGCGCGGCGACATCACCCAGCTGTACTTGTCGTCGAAGTTGCGCTTCTGCGGCGCGGGGATGGTGTGCTGGTTCCACGGGTGGCGGGCGTCGACGGGGTTGCCCAGCGGGTCGTGGGTGACGAACTTCTCCTGGCCCGCCCAGTCGTCGTAGTACGAACTGCCCAGCAGGATGCGGATGCCGAGGTTGATGTCGGTGAGGTCGTTGGTGACCAGCTTGCCGTCCACGACGACACCCGGGGTGACGAACATCCTCCGGCCCCAGCTGCTCATGTTGGCGTACGTGAAGTCGCAGTACTCCGGGTCGTTGAGCGCGCCCCAGCAGCCGAGCAGCACACGCCGCCGGCCGACCTCCTCGTAGCCGGGCAGCGCCTCGTAGAAGAAGTCGAAGAGGTCGTCGTGCAGCGGGACGACCCGCTTCATGAACTCCACGTACCGCATGAGGCGGCTCGTGTAGTCCGTGAAGAGCTGGACGGAGGCGATGGTGCCGACGCCGCCCGCGTAGAGGGTGGAGGGGTGCACGTGGCGGCCCTCCATCAGGCAGAACATCTCCCGCGTGTAGCGGCTGACCTGCAGGGCCTCGCGGTAGAACTCGCCCTCGATGGGGTTGAGGGAGCGCATGATGTCGGCGATGGTGCGGTAGCCGTGGTCGCCGGCGTGCGGTGCCTCGGTGCGCTCGGCCAGTTCGAGGACGCCCGGGTTGGTCTCGCGGACCATCTTCTCGCAGTAGTCGACTCCGACCAGGTTCTCCTGGAAGATGTTGTGGTCGAACATGTACTCCGCCGCCTCGCCGAGGTTGATGATCCACTCGGCGAGGTGGGGAGGCTTCACCCCGTAGGCCATGTTCTGCGCGTACACGGAGCACGTGGCGTGGTTGTCGCCGCAGATGCCGCAGATGCGGCTGGTGATGAAGTGCGCGTCGCGGGGGTCCTTGCCGCGCATGAAGACGCTGTAGCCACGGAAGACGGAGGAAGTGCTGTAGCACTCCGCGACCCGCTTCTGCTTGAAGTCGATCTTCGTGTGGATGCCGAGACTGCCCACGATCCGGGTGATCGGATCCCAGGCCATCTCCACCAGGCCGCTGCCGTCGCCGCCGGCGTTCGTCTTCGGTGCCATCTTGTCTGCCGTGACCCTTCTTGCTGCTGTGCTGCGCGAGTTCGTGGGCGGGGTGGGGGGACGGGCCGGGCCGGTCACCAGGGCGGGCGGTAGCCCGTCGTGAGCTTCCGGCCGGTGCGGCGCCACTTCGGCTCCCGGTCCACGGTGTGTGCCGTGATCGAGCGGAGCCTGCGGATCACCGCCCCGTACGTGCCGCTGGCCACGCTGGACACCTTGGCGCCGGGGGGCTCGTCCATGAACGGCATGAACTTGTCGGGGAAGCCGGGCATGGTGCAGGCGATGCAGATGCCGCCGACGTTGGGGCAGCCGCCGATGCCGTTCATCCAGCCCCGCTTGGGGACGTTGCACTTGACGACGGGGCCCCAGCAGCCCAGCTTGACCAGGCACTTGGGCGAGTCGTAGGTGTGGGCGAACTGGCCCTGCTCGTAGTAGCCGGCGCGGTCGCAGCCCTCGTGCACGGTGGCACCGAACAGCCAGGTCGGGCGCAGCTTGTCGTCCAGCGGGATCATCGGCGCGGAGCCGGCCGCCTGGTAGAGCAGGTAGGTGAGGGTCTCCGAGAAGTTGTCCGGCTGGATCGGGCAGCCCGGCACGCACACGATCGGGATGCCGGCGTGCGACTTCCAGTCCCAGCCGAGGTAGTCGGGCACGCCCATGGCGCCGGTGGGGTTGCCCTCCATCGCGTGGATGCCGCCGTACGTGGCGCACGTGCCGATCGCCACCACGGCGAGGGCCTTGGGCGCCAGCCGGTCGATCCACTCGCTGGTGGTGATGGGCTGGCCGGTCTCCGGGTCGTCGCCGAACCCGCACCAGTAGCCCTCGGGCTTGATCTTCTCGTTGGGGATGGACCCCTCCACGACGAGCACGAAGGGGTCGATCTCCCCGCGTTCGCCCTTGAAGAACCACTCGATGAAGGTGTCCGCGCCGCCCACCGGGCCGCATTCGAAGTCGATCAGCGGCCAGTGCACGGCGATCTTGGGCAGGCCCGGGAGCGTGCCCGTGACGATCTCCTCGATGCTGGGCTGCATCGCTGCCGTCAGGGACACCGAGTCGCCGTCGCAGCTCAGTCCGGCGTTGATCCAGAGGATGTGGATCGGCGGGTCCTCTACCGTGCTCGGGGTTGTTGCATCCATGAGGAGCGCTCCTTGGGGACGGATGCGGGGATGGTCGGGGCCCCGGGCCGGGCGGCTGGGGGAGGCACGCACGGTGGGCCCACCCTTCTTGCTAACAGTCCGCGGCTCCCGGTGCCCTGTTGTGCAGGGCCGGTCCGGTGACGCGCCCGCCCCGCGCGGGCCGCGGGGCCGTGTGCCGGCCGGCCACGGGCCGGGCCAGGTGCGCGGGGGTGCCCTCCGGGGCCTCCTTGCGGGCGAAGGCGCGGCGCAGCGCGTGGTACGGCGCCCGCGGGTCGAAGAACGTCTCCCGCATCCGGGCCAGCTCCGCCTCCCGGTAGGCGGCGAGCGGCCGTACGGCCTCGTCCCGGTCGCGCCGCGCCTTCTTCCCGGCGACGGCGGACTGGGTGGCGGGGGAGGCCGCCAGGCGGACCGCGAGCCGGACCGTCTCCTGCGTGAACTCCTCCGGGCCGCAGGGGACCGTCCGGTCCACCAGCCCGATCCGCAGGGCGGCGTCGGCGCTCAGTGGCAGCGCCTCGGCCGTCAGGCGCTCCGCGGCGGCGTCGCCGACCCGGCGGGGCAGGGTGTACGTCCAGTACTCGGAGCCGTACAGGCCCATCAGCCGGTAGTGCGGATTGAGCACCACCCCCGCCCGGCACCAGACCTCGTCGGCGGCCAGGGCGAGCATCGCCCCGCCGGCGGCCGCGTTGCCGCCGAGCGCGGCCACCACGAGCCGGTCGGTGGTGGTCAGCACCGCCTCCACCAGGTCGTCCATGGCCGTGATGTTGGCCCAGGACTCCGCGGCCGGATCGGCGGCCGCCTCGATGACGCCGAGGTGGATGCCGTTGGAGAAGAAGCCCCGGCCGCCCCCGAGGACGAGCACGGAGGTCGGGCGGGAACAGGCCTCCCGGTAGGCGGCCAGCAGCCGGCGGCACTGCCCGGTGCTCATCGCGCCGCCGGGGAAGGAGAACGACAGGAATCCGGCCCCGCCCTGCTCCCGGTAGCCGATGTCCGACCACGCGCGCTCCTGCGGGCCCGCGTCCGCGGGCGCGGGGAGCTCCGGCAGCGGCGGCAGGGCGTCGCCCAGGGCGAGGACGGCGGGCAGCTTCACCGGGGCGGGCCCTTCGGGCGTGCGGCGGGCCCGCAGTTCCGGGATCCAGACGGCGCCGTCGGCCGTCGCCCGGCAGACGGCCCCCGCCCTGGTCGCCAGCAGCTCCCCGGGACGGCCGCGGAGCCCGGACTCCGCGTGGCCGCCGTGCAGGAACCACCGGCCGCCCAGCAGGTCGTCGAGGACGCCGGGCTGCGAGTCGGCGGCGCGCAGGGCGCGGAGCACCTGCTCCGTGGTGTCGCGGGCCCAGTCGATCCGGCGCTGCTCCTGGCGCAGGTAGGGCCGCGCCCGGCCCGTTGTCTGTTGCCGCGGGACATACGTGCCGGAGGCGAAGCGCTCGACGGCCAGCAGGACGGCGGCCAGTGCGGCGTCGGCGATCTCACCGCGATAGGCGTCGCTCTTGGCGACGGGCGGGAGCGGGCAGTCGACGGACGCCCAGACGTCGCCGGCGTCCATCTCCTCGACGGCCTGCAGGACGGTCACGCCCCACCGCTCCGCGCCCCCGGCGACGGCCCGGTCCAGCGAGGAGGGCCCCCGGTCGCCCACGGGACCCGGATGGACGATCAGGCAGGTGTACGCGGACCACACGTCGCGGGGGACGGCCGTCTTGAGCATCGGAGCCAGGACGAGGTCCGGCCGGTGCCGGTGCACCGCGTCGGACAGGGAGGAACCGGGGAGCACGAGCTCGACCGTGACGCAGTGGCCGTGGTCCCTCAGTTCGGCGTGGACACGCTGCGTGAGGCTGTTGAAGGCACTGGCGGCGAGCAGGATGTGCACGTGATCTCCCCTACGTCCGGACCCCGGCGACCGGCAGCCGAAGCACGGCCGCTGGCGATCGTCGACCCCGCGGGCCCGCAGGCCGGAGAGGCCTGCAGGAGGTGTCCCCCGGACGGGAGCGCATCCGCCGCCAGATGGTGGACACGCGGCGCGCATCCCCTCGGCGAAACGGGGCAGGAGCGGGATGCGAGACGGGAGAACATCATGATCATCCTTGGAATCATCCTGTTGATCGTGGGCTGGCTCCTCGGCATCTCGATCCTTTGGACGATCGGAATCATCCTCGTGGTGATCGGGCTCATCCTCTGGGTCCTCGGTGCCGTCGGACACTCGGTGGGCGGTCGCCGCCACTACTATTAGCCGCACGATGCACGGAGCCGAGCCGGCGGTCCTCCGCCGGCTCGTCCGCGTGCGCGGGGTCACGAACTCGGGCGGTAGACCGTCAGGGCGTCCGGCAGGGATTCGAGCACCAGCTCCCGGGGGGCCTCCGCGTACTCGCCGTCATAGGCGAATGCGGTGCCCTCCGGGATCTCCGTGATCCGCAGGGTCCGCAGCCGGGTGGCCGTGTGGACGGGGGAGCGGGTCAGCGGGCCCGCCAGGGCGGCGGCGAGCAGCCGGGGCCCGGGACGGCCGCCTCCGAAGGCGAGCCGCAGGTCGAGCAGGCCCTCGCCCAGACCGTCACGCCGGCGCGGGGCCGGACCGGTGCCGTGGTAGGTGCCGTTGCCCGCGAACAGCAGCCACACGCTCCGGGGCCGCCCGGCGAGCCGGAGCCGGACCGGGCGTTCCTCGCGCAGCACACGCCAGGCCGCCAGCAGCCCGGCGAGCACGCTCCCGATGCGCGGCGCCCACGTCAGACGGTGCTTCAGCAGGGCCGGGTACGAGCCGATGCTGAAGGTGTTGACGAAGTACCCCGGCGCGCCCCGCGAAGCGCCCGGGCCGGGGGTGAAACGACCCACGCTCACCCGCACCGCCTCGCCGGCCGCCAGGGCGCGGCAGGTGTCCTCGGCGCCGGCGAGGCCGAAGTCCTGGACGAAGTGGTTGAGCGTGCCGCCGGGGAACACCGCCAGCGGAACCCCCGCCCGCAGCGCGGCGGCAGCGGCCGCACCGATGGTTCCGTCGCCGCCGCAGACCCCGAGCACCGTGGAGCGGGATGCCGCCTCCGCCAGCGCCGCGGGCAGCTCCGTGCCCTCGCACTCGACGACTTCCGCCTTCGGGAGCCGGGCGCGCACCACGTCGAGCCCCGCCTCCGCGGCGCTTCCCGACCCGGCGTTGACCACCACCGTGAGTCCGGCCCCGTCCGGCAGCGCGGGCGCGTCGGCGGCGGGCCGCTCGTCGCCCGGAACGATGCGGGCCCCCTCCGCGTCGCGCGCGAGGCGTCGTACGAGGAGGGCCGACGCCACGCCCAGGGCGGCCCCGGCGGCCACGTCGGAGGGGTAGTGCACCCCGGTGTACACGCGGGAGAACGCGACGGACACGGCGACGGGGGCGAGCACGGCGCCCCAGAAGGGGGACTCCAGCGCCAGTCCGGCCGTGAACGCGAACGCGGACGCCGAGTGCCCGGACGGGAACGAGGTGGTCCGGGGCTGGGTCGCCAGCTGCCGTGCGAGGGGCACGCCCTCCAGCAGTGGGCGGGGCCGGCGCACGGTCCACTTGCCGACGCTGTTGATGGTCGCCGAGGCCAGTGCCAGCGAGGCGGCTCCGCGCAGTGCGGCCCTGCGGGCCCGGTGCGAGCCGACCGTGGCGATGACGGCGGCGGAGGCGCCCCACAGCACCCCGTGGTTCGCGGCCCGCCCGAGTCTCGGCAGCACCCGGTCGGCCCCGGGCCAGTGCCGCCGGGCCACCAGGTCGAACAGCTGCCGGTCCCATCGCGCGGCGGCGCCCCGCCAGGTCAGATCCTGCTCGGTCATCTCTCGTCCCTACTCGCGGACAGGGGTGACGAGTCCCCTGGGTCCTGTCGTCGGGTCCCCGTCTACCCCGCGACGGCGAATCGATGACCGGCCAGGGGTCACTGGCTCCAGGGTGCTCCGCGATCGGCGCGGCCGCCCGGCGGGTGGGCCGCCGGGTGGGCGGCCCGGGTGGGCGGCCCGGGTAGGCGGCCGCCGGGTGGGCACGCCGGGCCGGTGCGCCGGGTAGGTGCGCGCCGGGTCAGTACTCCGCGGTCAGGGCGAGCTGGCGTTCGCGGTCCTGCTTCAGCAGCCGCGGGATCGCGCCGCTCGGGGCCACGCCCAGTTCGGAGAAGAGGAGCTCCCGGTAGAGGCGGTAGCGCCGGTGCGCGTCGGCGACTTCGCCCATGTGCAGGCACGACTGGACCGCGATGCGCCGGGGGCCCTCCCGCAGCGGGTCGGCCTGGGCCGCGGCGTCGGCCAGTTCGAGCACGGCGTCGTGCTGCCGGCGCTGCAGGAACGTCTCTGCCAGCCGTTCGAGCGTCTGGACGCGCTGCAGCTTCCACTTCTCCTGGAACGGCACGAGCCAGTCGTGGTCCCATCCGTACAGCAGGGGGTGCCGCAGCACGCTCCACCGCTGCGGCTGCCACTCCTCCTCGAGCGGGGCTCCACCGGCTCCCGACACCGCCGAGACGAGCCGTGCGGCCGTCCAGTAGTCCACCTCCACTTCTTCGGCCAGGGAGATGGTGGTGTGCGTGGTCCGCAGCAGTGCCCCGCACGTGGCTTGATTCAGCCGCCACACGGTCTGCCGTAATCGCGCCGCCGCCCGGGCCGGAGGGGCGTCGGGCCACAGGCGCGCGGCCAGGTCCGCGCGCCGTACCGGGCGGTCCCCGAGCACCAGGGCCGCGACGAGCCGCTGCTGGATGTCGCTGAGGTCGGCGACCCCCCGATCCGTGCGGCAGACGAAGCCTGGCAGCAGCGATACGTGCACGATGCCGAAGCCTGTGGGGTTCATCGCACCTCTCGGGTCGTCCGACGGACCGTTGGCCCGCCGAATGGGCGTGTCAGTGATCTCCGGTGCCGACTTCCACGTTCGCTTCACATGAGCTTCACAACAGCTGTGGTATGAGCGTGAGGCACGGCATGGAGATCGTCAACACCCCCGCGTGGCCGGTTCCATAGGCCCGGATCCAGCCCCCCGACGCGCCGCCGGAAGCGGATCGGCCCTCGCGCGTATGTCCCCGTTCATGCCTCTGACACAACCCACATTCGTGGGGTTGTTTCACCGCACCGCCACGCGCAGTCTCGGTGGCGTCCCCGTACCGAACGTCACAGCGAAGGGTGGGAAACATGAGCTTCAACTCCCTGGAGGCGCTCCGTTCCGCCGGTGTCATCGGCGGCACGATGGCCCCCGCACTCGAGGAGTTCTACTCCAGCCTGACCCAGGAGGAGACCACCGTCCTCATCTCGACCAAGAACCGCCTCGCGGCGATCCTGCCCGACGTGGTGGCCCACTCCCAGGAGTGGTCCTCGCCCGAGGCCTCGAAGGAGGGCTGGGACGCCACGATGCTGTGTGCCTGCGGCGTCTGGTCCGGCTCCGGTCACGCGGCCGAATAGTCCGACAGTTCACAGGCGTGGCCCGGCGGCCACTGGCGTCGGGCCACGCCTGTGCCGGCTCAGAGAGGAGGCGGGATGCGAGGGAAACTGGTCCGGAGCCTGGCGCTTTTCGACGTGCCGAAGGATCTGACCTACTTCGTGAACGAAGAGGACCACCTCGTGGTCAACCCGGAGGCGGCCGCCCGGTGCGTCCTGAACGGGCGTGAATTCCGGGTGCTGCAGGCCCTGTCCGCCGCGCAGGCCCGCGGGGAGCGGGCGACGCTGGAGCCGGACGATGAGACGGAGCGCGCCCTCGCCAAACTCATCCTGAACTGGATCGTCTACTTCAACGGCAACAAGCCGAGGATCCAGCTCGGCGAACCGCCGCTGAGCTTCGCGTACTACGCCATCACCGACGGCTGCAACCTCCGCTGCCCGTACTGCTACGCATCGTCCGAGAAGTGCCTTCCGGGTGAGCTCGACACCGCCGAATCGATGGACCTGGTCTCGCAGATCGCCGAACTCGGCACCAAGGTCCTCGTCTTCACCGGCGGCGAACCGATGCTGCGCAAGGACCTCTTCCGGATCGTGGAGCACGCCAACGACAGCGGGCTGAAGTCCAACATCATCACCAATGCCACGATGATCCGGAACGAGGCGACGGCGAAGCGCTTCGCCGAGCTGTTCAACGTCGTCACCATCAGCCTCGACGGCGGCACGGCCGAGACCCACGACCGCACCCGCGGCAAGGGCTCGTTCGCCAGGACCCGCCGGGCGATCGAGCTGCTCAACGCCGAAGGCGTGACCCCGGCCATCAACCACATCGTCACCTCGGACAACATCGACGAGCTGGAGGACTTCGCGTCCTTCCTCGACGGGATCGAGATCCACAGCGTCCGCCTGATGAACCACAACGACCTGGGCCGGGGCGCCGGCGACGACGACGGCTTCGGCTGGGCCGACCACCTGAGGGTGCAGCAGCTCGTCTGGACCTCGCCGGTCGCGGGCAAGTTCAGGCCGGACGGCCCGAGGCCCGTCACCCCGTGCTCGGTCAAGGGCAACTGCGGGATGGGCGGCAACGAGATCTACGTCAACTCCCTCGGTGACGTCTACCCGTGCAAGCTCACCACCGGCAAGGGCGAGTACGCGGGCAACATCAGGAAACAGCGGCTCGCCGAGATCTTCGCCGGCCCGGTCCTCTCCACGATGCGCCGCAGCACGGTCTTCGGCGGCGAGTTCCACGCCGACTGCGAGAAGTGCTACATCAAGGCCAACTGCGGCGGCGGCTGCCGGGCCGCGCACATGTCGGAATCCGGCGACCTGCGGCGCAACAGCCGCCACCTGTGCCGGATCCTGCGGCACGGCGTCACCACGCAGCTGTGGCAGGAGACCGGAGTGACCCGCGAACAGCTCGCCCGCAACGACATCGCGATGACGGTCCCCCGCCTGGTCTCCACCGGAGAGGTGCACGCGGTCCACGATCAGTGGAAGACCTACGTCCCCACCCCCCGGCCCGCGATCACGGTCGGCGAACTCATTCCCATCATGCCGGTGAACAGGAGGCTGGGCGATGTCCCTGCACATCAGTGACGCGGTCATCTGGCAGGAGACCGCGGACGGGGTCTCGCTCTACCACACGGAGTCCGGCGAGTTCCGCACGCTGAACGCGACCGCCGCCCAGATCTGGGCGCTCGTGGAGGACGACTGCGACCGCGCGGAGGTCGGCGAGAAGCTGTCGCTCGTCTTCGCCGGGAACAACGCCGTCATGACGGCCCGGATCCGTGCCGAGGTCGACGCCTTCATCACCTCCATGGTCGAGGCCGAACTGCTCCTGGAGACGGACCAGCCGGCCGCGCGGCCATGACCAAGGCGGTCGTCCTCGGCGGAGGCTTCGCCGGCGTCCTCATGGCCAAGGTGCTCTCCGCACACGCCGACGAGGTCACCGTGATCGAAGGCGGCCGGTACCCGCAGCGCCCGGAGGTACGGACGGGGGTGCCGCAGGCGCACCACAGCCACGTCCTGGTCACGGCCGGCGCCGAGGCCCTGGAGACCCTGCTCCCCGGCACCCTGGAGGAGCTGCGGGACCGCGGCGCGCACCGGCGCGGGCTGCCGGACGGCGCGCTGATCCTGAGCGCGGACGGCTGGTTCCGGCGGCACGGGACCGGCGCCTACCTCGTCTCGTGCAGCCGGTGGCTCATGGACCACGTCGTCCGGCAACGGGCGCTGGCCGACGGCGCGGTGCGGGTGCGCGAGGGCACCCGGGTCCTCGGACTCGCCGGGGACGCCTCGCACGTGACCGGGGTCGTGGTCGCGGGCGGGGACGGCGGCCCCGAGCGCGTCGACGCCGACATCGTCGTCGACGCCACGGGCCGGCGCTCACGGGCCGGCCGGTGGCTGGCCGCGCTCGGCGGGCCCGGCGTCGAGGAAGAGGTGGTCGACCCGGGACTCGCCTATTCCACCCGGATCTACCGGGCGCCGGCCGGCCTCGCCGCCGCGATCCCGGCGGTCATGCTGCACCCGAGCCCCGAGGGCGGCGGACCGGCCCACGGCGCGACGCTCTTCCCCGTCGAGGACGGCCGGTGGATCGTCACGCTGACCGGCACGCGCGAGGCGACACCGCCGGCCGACGAGCGAGGGTTCACCGACTGCGTCCGCGCGCTGCGTTCACCGGTCGTGGCGGAGCTGCTCGCCGCGGCCGAACCCCTCGGCGGGGTACGGCCGTTCCGCGCGACCGCCAACCGCAGACGGTTCTACGAACGGCGGCCGCGGACCGAGGGGTTCCTGGTGGTCGGCGACGCGCTGACGGCCGTGAACCCCGTCCACTCGCACGGCATGTCCATCGCCCTGCTCAGCGCCCTGCTGCTGGACGGCGCATGGGCCGGGCACGGGGCGAAGCCCTCCGGCCTGCCCGCGCTCCAGGCCGCCGTCGCGGAAGTGGCGGACACCTCGTGGCGGATGGCGACCGAGCAGGACCGCCCGCGCGCCGCCGCCCCCGCGCCGGCCGGGGCCGGCCGGTCGGGTGGATCCGCCGCGTCCGCCGCGGCCGGTGGATCAGACGCGTCCGCGGCCGGGCAGCGGATGCGGGCCAGGATGGCACGGGCCCTGCTGACCAGTCCGCCGCTGATGAGCAGGCTCTTCCGCACCCAGACGCTGGTCCCCGCCGAGGGCGCCGCGGGCCCGCCCGCCCCCCTGGAGCGGCCCGCCCATCCGCACCCGCCCCTCGACACCGACGAGGCGGTCGCGCAGTTCCCCGCGCTTTCCGAGTGGTGGTTCTCGGGGCGCCGAAACCGGCAAGCCACCTGGGAAGAGAACCGTGACGACTGAAGCCGTACCGCTGATCCCGCACTCCGTCCTCTTCGGCAACCCGTCCCGCCTCGTGCCCGAGATCTCCCCGGACGGGACCCGCCTGCTCCACCTGGCGCCGGAGGACGGCGTGCTGAACGTCTGGGCGGCGCCGGTGGACCGGCCCGAGGAGGCCGTGGCCGTCACGCACGACCGGGGCCGCGGCATCCGCACGTACGGCCTCTGCCACGACGACCGCACGCTGTTCTACCTGCGCGACGAGAACGGTGACGAGAGCTGGCGGGTGCACCTCGTCGACCTCGTGACCGGCGAGGAGCGCTGCGCCACCCCCTTCGACGGGGTGCAGGCCCGCGTGCTCGCGCACAACCGGTGGCACCCGACGGCCATGCTGATCGGGCTGAACAAGGACCGGCCCGCCCTGCACGACGTGTACCGCCTGGACCTGGTCACCGGCGGGCTCACCAAGGTCGCGGAGAACCCGGGCTACCTCAGCTGGCTCATCGACACCGACCTGCGGATCCGCGGCGGTACGAGGATGAAGCCCGACGGCGGCACGGCCGTCTTCCTGGACCCGCCCGGCGGGCCCGACGCCTCGCCGCCCTGGCTCGACGTGCCCTACGAGGACGCCATGGGCACGCGCGTCATCGGCTTCGCGCGCGACGGCGCGACCTGCTACCTGCTGTCCTCCATCGGGGCCAACGCCTGCCGCCTCTTCGAGGTGGACGTCGCGACGGGCGAGCGGACCCTGCTCGCGGAGGATCCGGTCCACGACGTCAAACAGGTCGAGATGGACCCGCTGACCCGCAGGCCGCAGGCGGTGCTGTTCGCCAAGGACCGGGACGAACGGGTCTTCCTCGACGAGGAGTTCGGCAAGGACCTCGGCCGGATCCGCGCCGACCTCGAGCTGCGGGGGATCGACGGCGAGATCTACGTCGACCGGACCGACCGCTCCGGACGGCTGTGGACCGTCTCGGTGGTGACCGGCGCGGGCCCCGTCCTCTACTACGTGTACGACCGCGAGGCGGGACGGCTGCGCCGGCTCTTCAGCCACCAGCCGGAACTGGAGCGGTACCGCCTCTCCCCGATGGAGCCCTTCGAGTTCACCGCGCGCGACGGGGTCAGGGTGCACGGCTACGTGACCTGGCCGCCCGGCGCCGAGCGGCGCGGCCTGCCCGCGGTGCTGAACGTGCACGGCGGACCCTGGGCCCGCCACACCTTCGCCTTCGACGAGGAGGCGCAGCTGCTGGCCAACCGCGGATACGCCTGCGTCCAGGTCAACTTCCGCGGCTCGACGGGCTACGGCAAGCACTTCCGCAACCTGGGCGCCAAGCAGTGGGGCGCCGCGATGCAGACCGACCTGCTCGACGCGCTCGGCCACCTCGTGGCGGAGGGCGGGATCGACCCCGCCCGCGTCGCGATCATGGGCTGCTCGTACGGAGGGTACGCCGCCCTCGCCGGGGCGGCCTTCACCCCCGATGTGTTCACGTGCGCCATAGCCCTGTGCGCTCCGTCGAACCTGCTGACCATGCTGGCGGCCGGGGCGCCCACGCGCACCCCGCTGCAGGCCTTCATGCACGCCCACGTCGGTGATCCGGAGACCGAGCGCGACATGCTGTGGGAGCGCTCGCCCCTGTCACGGGTCGACGACATCCGCATCCCCGTCCTGGTGGTCCAGGGCGCGAACGACGTACGGGTGCCGCGGTCGGAGGCCGAGCAGATCGTCGCCGCGCTCGCCGCGAAGGGGCTCGCGCACGAGTACCTGCTGTTCCCCGACGAGGGGCACGGGCTGGCCAGGCCCGCCAACCGCCAGGCCTACTACACCGCGGTCGAACGGTTCCTCGCCGCCCACCTGGGGTGACGCGCCCGCGCCGGCCGGGCCGTCACCGCCGGGCCAGGGCCGCCCGTAACAGGTCCGGCAGGTGCAGGCGGGTCTCCGCCTCCTCGTGGGAGGCCCGGACGAACCCGCAGCCCATCAGCGTGCCCAGGTCCTCCACCACCCGGTTCAGCGGTCGGCGCAGCGCCTCGGCGGCCTCGGCGACCGTGGGCGCCCCCTCGCGGGCCACGAGTTCCCGCAGGACCGTGCGGCAGGCCGGGTCCAGCCGGTCGAAGCCGGCCAGGACCAGGCCGCCGACCGTCCCGGCTCCGGTCGTCCCGGCTCCGGTCGTCCCGGCTCCGGTCGTCCCGGGGGCGGCCGCGGACCGCGGCGCCGCCGGCAGACCGAGCAGCTCCGCGTCCGGCAGCTCCGCGAGCTGCCGCAGACTCAGCACCCGGGAACCCGCGGCCACCGCCTCCAGCGCGGCCGGCAGTCCGTCGAGCCTCCGGCACAGCCGCACCACCGCCTCGGCCTCGGCCCGGCCGAGCGCGAACCCCGGCCGGACCTCCGAGAGCCGGTCCACGAGGAGCCGTACGGCGGGCACCCCGGCCAGGACGTCCAGCGACCGGGCCGCCTCCCAGTCCGGCCCCGGCACGGCCAGCGGCGGGACCACCGTCCCCTGGACGCCCGCCACGTGCCACGGCGTACGGGAGGTGCTGATCACGCGCAACCCCGGACAGTAGGCCAGCAGGTCCTGCACGCCGGCGACCGGGCAGCCCGCGTCGGCGACCCCGTCGAGCACGAGCAGCACCTCGCTGCGGCCGATGAGCCGGCACACCGCGGAAACGTCCTGCGCACGCGATTCGACGAGCAGGCGCAACGACTTCAGCAGGGAGCCGGGCGCCGCACCGGGACCGTCGGCGTCCACCGGGCGGGAACCGATCCACAGCACGGGCCAGCCGCGGCGCGCGCTCAGCCGGACCGCGACCTCCGTCGCCACCCTCGACTTGCCCACCCCCGGCAGCCCGGACATGGAGATCATCCGGCGGTGGTCCGACGCCAGCGCGCCCACCATCGCCCGTACCTCGACGTCCCGCCCCAGCAGGGCGTTCACCGAACGCGGCACCGCGAGCCACGGATCGGTCCCGGCCGGAGCCTGCCGCCCGCTGCCCAGGCCCGCGTTGACGAACAGCTCCCGGGACAGCCCCTCCAGCCGCAGGGCGTCCGCGAGCAGGCGGACCGTCTGCATGCGCGCGTTCACCCTCCCCGACTCCAGGGCCCGGATGGTGCGCGGACTGATCGTCGACAGGTCTGCGAGCGTCCGCTGGGTCAGCCCGGCCTGCACGCGCTTGTGGCGCAGCAGTTCGGGGAACGACGGCGCTTCGACCTCGGCTGTGGGGACCATGCGCGGGAGCGTAGGCGGGCCCCGTTCCGCAAGCGTCTCCGCCGCGTCGCCGGGACGTCTGCGATCCGTCTCCGGCGGCCGTCAGACCGGCTTCGGGGCGGGGTGGGCCCGCCGGTCCAGCAGCTCCAGCGAGATGCCCAGCAGCGACAGGGCCAGCGGATCGGAGGAGTCCAGCACCGCGTGCTCCGACAGCCGGGCCACCAGGTCGCCCATGCGCGGCACCGCGCCGGCGGCCTGTTCGCTGCGCCGCAGCAGGGCCAGGCTGAGCGCGGCCTGCGTCGCGAGCAGCCCCAGCAGTTCGATGTCGTCGAGTTCCCGGCCGGGGGAGCCCGTGTCGTGGACGTGCCGGTCCAGCACCTCGATCACGCCGATGCACTCGCCGTCCGCGATGAGCGGGGCGGCCATGATGCTCGCGGGCACGTAACCGGTGGAGGCTGCCGCGTCGCCGGCGAACTGCTCCGTCCCGGCCACGTTGTCCGTGATCAGCGGCTGGCCGCTGGCCGCGACCCAGCCGGCGATGCCGGTGCCGGGCTCGAAGCGCTTGCCGACCAGGCCCTCCTCGCCCTCGCCGGCGACCGCCGCGAAGATCAGCTCACCGGTGTCGGGGCTCACCATGAAGACCGAGGACGCGGCGGCCCCGTAGATGTACCGGGCCACCGCCACCACGGACTGCAGCAGTTGGCGCTCGGTGGCCATGAGCTCGTGCGACCAGGGTTTCATTCTCGGCCTCCTTGGACCGGTATGTTCGCGGCGCAGTGATAGAGGACGCTCTTGAGCTGGAACGGCGTGAGCCACGGATGCTTGCTCAGGACGAGCGCGGCGATCCCGGCCATGTGCGGTGCGGCGAAACTGTTGCCGGTGTTGAGCACGGTTCCGCCGCCGCGGGCCGCTACCGGCACGCGCACCCCCCGGGCCCGGAACTCCACCGGCGGCGCGGGGTTGTAGTAGAAGCGCATGCCGTCCGGCTCGGCATGGCTGGCGACCGAGATCACCGAGGAGAAGTTCCACGGGAAGCTCTCGATGGGCAGGTTGTGCGCCGCCGCCACGACCGTCGTACGGCGGAAGTAGGCGCGGTCGCACAGTTCGGTCAGCCGGTCGCGGAACTCGACCCGGGTCGTCGACAGGCTCATGCTGATCACGTCGAACCCCTCCTCGATCGCGAAGGCGAGCCCCGAGATCAGCGCGGAGGCGCTGCCGGACCTCCCGTCGCCGAGGACCTTCAGCGAACTGAGCGAGACCCCGGGGGCGATGCCGCGGATGATCCCCGCGCACGCCGTCCCGTGACCGGCGCCGTCGACGGGCTCGCACTCCTCCACCCGCGGCACCCGGCCCTCGGCCGTCACCACCTGCCACGCCCGGTCCACGGACCCGACCAGCGGGTGCGTCGGGTCGACACCGCTGTCGAGCACACAGACCCGTACGCCCTCGCCGTCCGCGCCCTCCCAGGCCCAGCGTGCGTCGATCCCCTCGAACAGGGCCGTGGGCACCGGCTCGCCGGGATCGCCGTCGGGCGACATGCTCCACGCGGGCATCCCCAACAGATGCGGCATCCGCTCGCGCCGCCAGGGGACGTCGTTCACATCCATTCGCGCACCGCCTCCAGAGGCTTCGTCGCGCCGACGGCGAGGTAGCCGTCGGCGGCGAGCCCGGCCAGGACCCCGGCCTCGGACGTCTCGCCCAGACACCGGTGGGCCCGGGCCAGGTCGAAGCAGACCTCGCCGCGCAGACAGGGGTCGTCGATGTCCTTCAGCAAGGTCAGCACCTCGGCCCGCGCCGGGTCGGCGCGGCCCTCCCCGGCGGCGGCGAGCACGGCGGCCGACAGGCACAGGATCCGCCCCCGGACGTCCATCTCCTCGCGCCGTTCCAGGAGCCGGGAGATCCGCTCCGCGGACTCCGCGGCCCGGCCGCACCGGGCGAGCTCACGGGCCGCCTGCACCCGCATGGTCAGAGCGACCGGTACGTATCCGGCCCGTTCGAGGGAGTCGGCCGCGCGGCAGAAGCGCCCCTCGGCCTCCTCGTGCGCGCCCTCCAGCGAGGCGGCCAGCCCCGCCACCTGGTCGACCAGGACCCGGCCCATCGTCAACCGGAGCTGCTCCACGACGGACTCCGCCTCGGCCAGTGCCGAGCGCGCGCCCGGCCGGTCCCCCGTCAGCGCCAGGCAGCGGGCGCGGGCGGCCAGCGCGGGCAGCGCCAGGAACCGGTCGGCGGCGAACCGTTCGAGGAGCTCCGCGGAGCCCGCCAGCTTCTGCGCCATCGGCGTCGGGGACCACTGGCGGATCTCGCACAGGGCGACGAGCAGACGGTCCTCCTCGTACGCGTCACCGATCAGCCGGGCGTGTCCGAGCGCGGCGCACGCCGCCTCCTCGGCCGCCCCGAACCGGCCCCGGTCCAGGTGGAGCAGCATCCGCACCTGCTCGAACCGGCACCAGGCGAACCGGTCGGCCTCACCGGCCGCCAACTGCGCCCGCAGCTTCCCGACGTCCTCCCCGGTGACCCGGCCCAGCCGCGCCGCCAGCAGGTACCGCTGGACGAGGCAGGGCAACTGACCGTCGCCGTCGGGGCCCTCCCGGGCGCCGTCCGCGGCCACGTCCAGCGCCCGCCGGGTGTCCCCGGAGAGCATCAGCGCGTCGCTGAGCCGGATCGCCGCGACCGGCCGGCACCGGTCCGGCCCGTTCGGCGCCAGCATCAGCGCCCGCTCCAGCAGCCCGATCGCCGTCGGTACGTCACGCTGCCGGAGCGCCACCGTGCCCTCGCCCAGCAGCGCCTCGGCCGCCTGCCGGGCCAGCTCGGGCAGCTCCGTGTCGTCCGGGCGCAGCCCCCCGAGCAGCCGGGTCGCGGCCTCCAGGTGGAAGCCGGGGTTGAAACCGCGCTCGGCCAGACGCCGGTGCCAGGTGATGCGCTGCTCCTTCTCCAGCCTGCCGTAGGCGACCTCGTGCACGGGCTGCTGCACGAAGCGGTACCCGCCCTCCTCCGCCGTCGCGTGGAACAGCCGGTGCCCCGCCAGGGCGTTCACGTTCGCCGCCGGCACCTCCTCGCCCAGCAGCGCGAGCTGCTCCAGCGTGAACGCCGGCCCGATCACGGAGGCCGCGCCCAGCAGCCGCCGGGCGGGCGCGGGCAGCCGGTCGATCATCGCGCCCACCATGGCCGTGATCGTCGGCGGAACCTCGTCGAGGGTCCTGCCGTCCCGCAGCCAGTCCATCATCAGGCGGATGTAGAGCGGGTTGCCCGCGCTGTAGAGCGCGACCCGGTCCACCAGGTCCAGGTCGTGCAGCTCGACCTCGTCCCCGTGACTGCGCCCGGCCAGTGACATCGCCAGGCGCGCGCTGTCGATCGGGACCAGCGCGCCGACGTCGATCACCCCGTCGTC
Organism: Streptomyces sp. NPDC053432; assembly: GCF_055585365.1. Classification (NCBI taxonomy): domain Bacteria; kingdom Bacillati; phylum Actinomycetota; class Actinomycetes; order Kitasatosporales; family Streptomycetaceae; genus Streptomyces; species Streptomyces sp. NPDC053432. The sequence goes on along the minus strand of NZ_JBVJKF010000030.1, from coordinate 14,779 downwards.
CGCGGACCAGGGGCCGTCCGGTCCCGCGAGCTCCGGCCGGGAGACGCAGACCATCAGCAGCGGCACGTCCCGCAGGCCCTCCATCAGCTCACCGATGAGCCGCAGCAGGGACTGCCCCGCCCAGGCGAGGTTGTCCCACACCACGACCAGCGGCCGGGAGGCCGCGGCGGCGAACAGCTCGCGCGCGGCCCAGGACACCTCCTCCACACCCGGGCCCGGGACGGACTCGTCCGGGCGGCCGAGCGAGCCGTCGCGCAGGCCGGCCAGCACCGCGGCGACGCGTTCGTCGGCCCGCAGCAGCTCCGCGCCCGCGGGCACCTGCCGGACGAGCGCGTCCAGCACCTCGACGAGCGCCGCGTAGTTCCCGTTCGTCCCGTACGAGGGGCAGCTGCCGAAGACGGCGACCGGCCCGGCCCCGGCCGCCACCAGGTCGTCGACGGCCTCCTTGACCAGGCGGGTCTTGCCGATGCCGGGCGGCCCGAGCACGGTGACCAGTTCCGGCCGCCGTTCTCGGGCCACCCGGTGGTAGGTCTGGCGCAGCCGGTGGCGTTCGGCCCGGCGGTCCACCATGGGCGAGCCGTCGGCGGCCGGGTCGTCGTCGGCCTCACCGGTCACCACCCAGACGGGCACCGGTTCGGCCTTGCCCTTCAGCATCACGGGCAGCACCGGGGTCATGGTGAAGTGCGGGCGGGCCAGGTGCGCCACGGTCTCGTTGACGACGATCTCCCCGGCGACCGCCACCGACTGCAGGCGCGCGGCCAGGTTGACGACGTCGCCGACGACCCGGATGCCGGCCCGCGCCGAACGCGTCACCAGGGCCTCGCCGGCCGCGATCCCGCAGTGGATCTCGACCGGCGCGGCGTCCGCGGCCGGGGTGCGCAGTTCGCGTACTGCGGTGCGGATGTGCGTGGCGGCCCGCAGCGCCCGCAGGGCGTCGTCCTCCTGCGAGGTGTCCGCGCCGAAGACCGCCATCACGGCGTCGCCGATGAACTTCTCGACCACCCCGCCGTGTTCCTCCACCGTGGCCGAGCAGATCTCGTAGTACTCCTCCAGGAGCTGCTGCAGGGGCTCCGGGTCGACCCGCTCGGCGAGCCGGGTCCAGCCGACGAGGTCCAGGAACAGGACGACCACCAGTCTGCGGCTCACGCGCGGTCCTCCTCCGGGGGTTGCGGTCCTCGTACGGACAAGCGGGGTGTGGTCAGAGCAGTTTCAGGTTGTGGGCCCACACCTCGGCCTCCGGCCCGGTGTCCGCCTCGTTCAGCCGGTGCTGGACCGATACGACGACAGCCGTCTCCTCCTCGGTCAGGCGCGCCAGCACGTCGCGCTGCGCGGTGCTCAGCTGGTCGACGGGAAGTCCCGCTTCACGCAGGGCGGTCAGAGGGTCGAACACGTCACTCACCTCTTTCACGGGGCCGCACGGCGGCGGCCAGATACCGACCGGAAGGATCCGGTGGACGTAGCAGTACGCCACCAGCTCCGCCCGGTTCCTGCAGTTGAACCGGTCGAGGAGGACGCTGATCTCCTCGCCCACCGTGTGTCTGCTCAGGCCCAGCGCACGGGCCACGCGGTCGGTCGTATGACCCTGAGCGACCATGGCCACGAGCACCAGGCCCCGAGTGGAGATCTCGGGGCCCCGTAACGACGTCATCAACGCGAGCTCCTCACGACGTACTCCGTACGAACAACTCACGGACCATGACGGCGGCCATGAACGAGACGCCGTGCCAGCGCGCCTTGCGTTCGAACCAGAGCCAGTCGCCGTCCGGGTTTGCCTCCAGGAACACCGGTTCCCCGGTGTCCGGCACGAGCAGGTCGAACGCCCCGTAGCGCAGGTCCCACGCGGCGCAGAGGCTCCGCACCGCGTCGGCCGCGCGCGGCGGGCACTCGACCCGTGTCACCGTGACACTGCCGGGATCCGTCACCGTGCTCGACGGATCCGGCTTGCGGACCTCGAAGGCGCAGATCCCGCGGTCGAGGTGGTAGACGCGCAGCTCACGGGCGTGGCCCACGTACTCCTGGACGACGACGGGACGCCCGTCGCCCGCCGGGACGGCGCCGGCCTCCTCCCGGCCGACCACCACGGGCCCGCACCGCGCCCAGTCGGCCCGGTCCGGCTCGAACAGCCGGAAGTCCGGGGTCTTGACCAGCAGGGCCGGCGCCGCCACCGTGCGCGCCGCCGCCGCCACGTCGGTGGTGATCACCGTCCGGGGCGTCCGTATGCCCAGGCTCCGGGCCGTGGCGAGCTGGCCCGGACCGACGACCGTGCCGCCGGGCAGGGCCGCGGAGGCCGTCGACGCCACCTGACGCAGGAACCCGGACCACGACTGCGCCTGCAGCGGGGTCACCGAGCCCGCCGGCCGCGCCTGCGCCAGCAGCGCACAGGCCGAGGCGTGCCGCACCCACACCACCGCCGGCCTGACCCGGCGCCCCGCGATGTCCAGCAGACCGGTGTCCACGTCCAGCGCCATGGGCGTCGAGGCGAGTTCGCCCGGCCGGATCAGCACCGTCGGAGTTCCGAGCGGCCCGGTCAGCGCATTGCGGACGATCTCCAATTCAGGGCCGCCCGCACAATTGACGAGAACCACGACGGGTTTTCCCTCGTGGTCCTCGGTAATTCCCGAACGGCTCATGCAGCGAATGCTAGCAACGCCACCGCGAACGGGGCGGAAGAACAGAGGCAGTTCGAAGGCAGCTTGGGCAGCTGCCGCTTCCCCAGTGGCCAACAGGCGTAACGTCCACCCGCAACGACTCGATCGGCATTCCTGATTCCTGATGAACCATCAAGCGCATTGTGGAAGGAGGGATCGTGGCGAATCACGTGGTGAACGCGGAGGAACTGACAAAGCGCTACCGCGGAAAAGAGACGCCGGCGGTCGACGGTATTTCATTCGACATCGCCAGAGGCGAGACCATCGGGCTGCTGGGCCCCAATGGTGCCGGAAAGACGACCCTGATGAAGATGATCTGCGGCGTCACCCCTCCCACCACCGGGAGGATCAGGGTGTTCGGCGCCGACCCGGCCCGCGACCCGGTCGCCGCCAAGACCGGCATCGGCGCCATGCACCAGTCCGCCCCGTACGACGAGATGCTCTCGGCCCTCGACAACCTGCTGATCGCCACCCGCTTCAAGGGCCTGTCCTGGCGGACCACCCGGCCCTGGGCGCTGGAGGTCGCCGAGTACCTCGGCCTGAAGGACGCCCTGTCGCAGCTCGTCTTCCAGCTCTCCGGCGGTCAGCGCCAGCGTCTGCAGCTCGTCCGGGCACTCCTGACCATCCCCGAACTCCTCATCCTCGACGAGCCCTCGGCCGGCCTGGACGTCGCCGGCCGCCACCAGATCGAACGGTTCGTGCGCTGGCTGCGCGAGGAGAACGGCATGACCGTGATCTGGACCAGCCACATCATCCAGGAACTGGAACGCAACGCCCAGCGGGTCCTCGTCATCAACAAGGGCAAGGTGGTCCGCTTCGCCCAGCCGAGCGAGCTGCTCAAGGAGTTCGGCGGCGCCCATCTGCTGGTGAAGGTGGACGACGCGGTCGCGGCCAAGGTCGTCAAGGAGTGGGCGGCCACCGCGGGACTCGCCGCGAGCGTCCAGGACACCGAGGTGCGCATCGAGAACGCGGCCGTCCGCGACGTGCTGCCGCAGCTGTCACGGCACTGCCACGACGCCGGAGTCGCGATCTCGGACATCTCCACCGTCACCGACTCGCTGGAGCAGGTCTTCCTGCGCATGACCGGGAACGGGGGCTGACACCGTGGCCGAGCTGGACTTCAGGACGAAGGCGCCGGTCGGCACGGGCAAACCGGCCGACTTCACCGCCGTGTTCTACCGCGAGTACGCGCTCCTCGCCCGCAACAGGGTCAACCTCATCCTCGGTCTGACCCCCATGCTCGTGTACCTGCTGCTGGTCAACACCTCCCTCGGCAACGTCGTCGGGAACATCGTCTACCGGGGCGAGACCCTGCCGTTCTCGGTCTTCCTCCTTCCCATGGTGCTCTCGATGTCCGTGGTCAGCGCCTCGGGGACGACCGGCATGGCGATGTTCCAGGAGGAGATGAGCGGGGTCTCGACCCAGCTGTGGAGCTGGCCGCTGCGCAGGTCCCGCTTCCTGGCGGGCAAGCTCCTCGCCGGGGTGACGCTCGTCCTGGCCCAGAGCCTGCTGGCCATGGCCGTCGCCGCCGTCATCTTCGACTACCCCTTCGAGGCGTCGCACTGGATCTGGCTGCTGCTCACCCTGGTGCTGTCGTCGGTCGCCTTCAACGGGCTCTACCTCGCCGCCGCGGTCCTGATCAAGGACTACCGCACCTTCATGGTGCTCACCAGCATCTCGGTGCCCGTCCTCGTCTTCGCCGCGCCGTCGCTGTCCACCTCGCAGCAGCTCCCCACCGTGCTGCGCTGGATCTCGACGGTGAACCCGGTGTCGTACGCGGTCACGGGGATGCGCGACGCCGCGATCTTCGGCCTGGAGGAGGCGTGGCCCTCTCTGCTGGTCCTGGCCGCCGTCGCGCTCGTCGCCAACTTCGTCGCCGGCCGCGCGCTGCTGCGGCGCACCCGGAACCTCTGACCCCCAGGGAGTCCCTCACCGTGCAGACCGAAGACCAGACCCTGTCCTGGCTCGCCTCGCCCCAGGACCGCTCCGTGCTCCGCCTGCCGGGGACGAACAGAGCCCGGCACCCCGGGGCCACCTGGGAGATGGTGAGCCGTGCGGCGGCGAAGGTGGGTGTCACCCGGGTCGCCGACATCACCCGGCTCGACACCATCGGCATACCGACCTACCAGGCCGTCCGGCCGCTCTCCCGGACCCTGGCCGTCTCCCAGGGCAAGGGGATGACCCCCGAGCTGGCGAAACTCTCCGCGGTCATGGAGTCGGTCGAGACCTGGCACGTGGAGCAGCCCGTCACCCCCGCAATGACCGCCGCCCCCCGCGACCTCGGCGCGGACCTGGGCTACGACGTGAGCGCCCTGGCGCCCTGCGCGCCGAGCCTCCTGCACGACGGGCTGCCACTGGACTGGGTGGAGGCCAGATCGCTCGTCGACGGCGCGCGGACGTTCGTCCCCGTGAACCTCGCCCGGCTCTCGCTGGAGGAGAAGACCGGCTGGAACCCGCCGGTCTTCTTCGAGTCGACGAACGGACTGGCCGGCGGCAACACCCTGGTCGAGGCCACCCTGCACGCGCTCTGCGAGATCATCGAGCGGGACGCGACGACCGCGGCCGTCAGGCGCGGCGGGGAGATGGGCGTGCGCGTCGACCCGCGGACCGCCGGGTCGGCCGTCGCCGACGACATGTGCACCCTGATCGAGCGGGCCGACGTCACCCTCGAAGTGCGCTTCGTGCCCTCGCCCACCGGCCTGCCCTGCTTCCTGGCCTGGGTCGCCTGCCACGACTACCCGGCCCCGATGTTCGGGTTCGGCTGCCACCTCAGCACGGAGATCGCCCTCACCCGGGCCGTCTCCGAAGCGGCGCAGGCCAGACTCGCGTACATCTCGGGGGCGCGGGACGACCTCCGCGACGACTTCGGCCGGGCGGACGTCGGCCGGCTGAAGGAGGCACGGTCCGCCCCGGCCGCCGACATCGCCACCCTGGTGCCGCAGCCCGCCCGCCACGACAGCCTGGTCGAAGACCTCGCCCACGTGGTCCGGCAGGCGGCCGACGCCTTTTCCCACCCGCCCGTCGTGGTCGACCTGACGCGGGACGAGATCGGAGTCCCCGTCGTCAAGGTCGTCGCACCGGGGAGCCGTGTATGTCCGGAGGTGTTGTAGTGAGCACGCCCAAGGTGGTCGTCTACGCGGGGCCGACGCTGTCCGAGGCCGACGTCCGGGCGGTCCTCCCCGACGCCGAGGTCCGGCCGCCCGCCGGCCGCGGCGATCTCCTCGCGGACACGTGGAACCCCGGCGACGTCGCCGTCGTCATCGACGGCTACTTCCGGGAACGGCGGTCCGTCGGCCACAAGGAGATCCTCCAGCTGCTCACCGAAGGCGTGGACGTCGTCGGCGCCGCGAGCATGGGGGCACTGCGCGCCGCGGAACTCGCCCCGTGCGGCATGCGGGGCCTCGGAACCGTCTACGGGATGTACGTCTCGGGCGAGATCGACGGAGACGATGAGGTCGGCGTCCTGCACGGTCCCGCCGAGATGGGGTACCCCGCACAGACCGTCGCCCTGGTGAACCTGCGCCACGGCTGCAAGGAGGGGGCCGAGCAGGACCTGGTCCCCGAGGAGGCCGGACGGCGGATCGTGGCGGCGGCAGCGGCCATGCCCTTCACCCACCGGGGCTGGAAGGACATCGAGCGGGCCCTGGACGAGACCGACCACGAGGCCCTGCGGACGCTGGAGGAGATGATCGGCGCCGGTGTCTGGGACCTCAAACGGCTCGACGCGACGGCGGCCCTCCGGGCGGTCGCGGACCGCCCCGCGGTGACACCCGCCCCCTCCGCCCCCGACGTCCCCGTCACCGGGATCAGCCGCACCCGGTCGCTGGTCCGCAGGACCCGCCGGGAGTACGCCCCCGGCCGGTGGATGTCCGACCTCGACGTCCTGGACGCGGCCCGGCTGTTCGACGCCGGCTACCCGGCGCTGCACGAGGCCGTCCTGACCGGCCTGCTGCGGGAGTTCGCGGCCGCGCGGGGCATGACCCCGGAGCAGTACGGCACGGCCAGGCTCGGGCTGGACGACGCGGCGCCGCTGCCGCCCTCCCTCGCCCCCTGGTTCACGGAGGCGGAGCGGGAGCCGGAGCCGGCCGGCGGGCTCACCGCCCCGGACCGGACCCGACTCCTCATGGTGCGGGTGTGGCCGGTGTGGCAGTCCGCGGACTGGAGGCCGGCGGTCCTGGACCGGCTGCGCGCGTCCGACCGCTGGGACGAATGGTGCGCCCTCGTCGCCCGCGCCGACGAGGCCACGGAGGAGGCCGGCCCCCGGCTCGCCGTCCCCCCGCCCGCGATGTGCGCGAACCTCTTCCTGCGCCACTGGCACGGCAGCGCAACCTCCCCCCTCGTCGAGATGGCCCGACGGGGCTTCACCGGCCCCGACGAACTCGGCGCGGCGGTCCGCAGGTTCTTCGCCTACGACATCCGCCGCGGACGGGAACGCCGCACCACCCCCGGGGGCTGACGCCGGGCGGGGTGTCGCACACGGCCGCCGCTCGCCTACAGTGCGTGACGACTGCACGCCCGGTCGCTCACCCCGTACAGGAGCACGCCTGTGGCCACCCACGCCCGCCCCGGCCCCCTCCCGAGCCCGGCCCCGGCCGGCCGCCCGGTCCCCGAGCTGGACCCCGCCCTCGTCGAACCGTGGCGGGGCGGGGGAGGGGAACCCGTCGAGCTCTTCGCCCTGGCCCGTCAACGGCTCGGCGGGATCGCCGCGTTCCGGCTCGGCCCCCGCCCCACCGTGCTGGTCACCGACCCCACGGCCGTGCAGCACGTGCTCGCGCACCACCCCGACCGGTACGTCAAGCGCTCCCACCGCGCCCGGCTGCTCATCGGCGACGGGCTCCTGGCCGCCACGGGCGAGGCATGGCAGCGGCAACGACGGCTGCTGCAGTCCCGGTTCACCGGGACGGGCATGCGCCGCCACGAACAGCGGATCGCCGGGGCCGCCCGGACCGCGGCCGCGCGCTGGGCCTCGTACGCCCGGACCGGGGAGGTCTTCGACGTCGGCGCGGAGATGCGCCGCTTCGCGCTGGACACCATCTGGCGCTCCCTGACCGGGCACCCGCTCGACCCCGGCACGGAACGCGAACTGGCCTCCGTCCCCGCCGTGGTGGCCGCCCTGCCCAGCCTCCCCGCCGACGGGAGCGCCGCCCGGGGAGCCGTCGCCGCGGACCTGGCCAGGATCGACGCCGTGGCGGACCGCGCAGTCGCCGCCGCCCGGGACGGCGCGGCCGGACCCGACGGGCCCGGGCTGCTGCACGTCCTCACCGAGGCGGCCGCCACCCGCCCCGAGTACACCGACCGGCTGATCCGCGACGAGCTGGTGACGCTGCTCGTCGCCGGCCACGAGACGACCGCGTCCACGCTGACCTGGCTGTACCTGCTGCTGGACCGCAACCCCGACGCGCGCCGCCAGGCCCTCGCCGCGGGGCCCGAAGGCTCCGCGGAGCGCAGGCGGGCCGTCCAGGCGCTCGTCCAGGAAACGCTGCGCCTCTACCCGTCCGCCTGGATCCTGCCGCGCTGCGCGGCCGAGGACGACGACCTCGCCGGATACCGGATCGAGGCCGGCACCGACGTGCTGGTCTGCCCCTACCTCACCCACCGGGACGCCGGACTCTGGGAGGAGCCCGGACGCTTCGATCCGGGCCGCTTCACCACTCCCGGCCGCAGGCCCGCCCACCCCGGGAGCTACTACCCCTTCGGTATCGGGCCCCGGGCCTGTCTGGGCCTCCAGTTCGCCCTCCGGGAGTCGACCGCCCTCCTCGAACTCCTCCTGCCGGCCCACACCCCGCGCTTCCACTCGCTTCCGGCCGGGGCCGCCTACAGCATCACCGTCCGCCCCGACGGGCCGACCCCCGCGACGCTGGAGGGCTGACGAAAAACGCTTGGACGCCGCGGGTGCCGTCACGGGACACTGCGAGCCTTGTCCTCGGAGGTCCGACAAAGCAGGGTTGGCATGGATTCGCCTGAATCGAGCAAAGGTTCGCCGGGCAGCGGTCCGGTGCTCCTCGCACTTCGCTACTACGGACGGGAGTTGGCCCGGCTGCGCCGGGTGACGTTACCCGCGATGCTGTGCCCGGCGCTGGGCAACATCGGCATCAACTACATGGCGCCGCTGATCGTCGCGAAGCTGGTCGGTCACCTGACCGGGGGCGGCGGCACCGGCATGGACACGATGCTGCCCTACCTCCTCGCCTTCACCGGCGTCCTGCTGGTCGGGGAGGGCCTGTGGCGCGTCGGGCTGCACTGCCTGAACCGGCTCGACGCCCGCGGCATCGAGAACCTCTACGTCATCGGCATGGACGAACTGTTCGCCAAGGACGCCGCGTTCTTCCACGACAACTTCGCCGGATCGCTCACCAAGCGGGTCCTGAGCTTCGCCTCCCGCTTCGAGGAGTTCGTCGACACGCTGACCTTCTCGGTCATGGGCAGCCTCGTGCCGCTGGTGTTCGCGTCGGTGGTCCTGTGGCAGTACGAACCGCAGCTGGTGGTAGGCCTGTTGGTGATGATCCTGGTGACGGCCCTGTGCGTCGCCCCGCTCATCCGGCGCCGCCAGGTGCTCGTCGCCCAGCGCGAGGAGGCCATCGCCAGGGTGTCGGGCCACGTCGCCGACAGCCTGATGAACATGGACACCGTACGGGCCTTCGCGGCGGAGGGCCGCGAGGCCGCCGAACACCGTTCCCGGGTCGCCGAGTCGCGGCGGCTCACATTGCGCTCGTGGGACTACGGCAACCTGCGCATCGACACGGTGGTCGCACCGATGTCCGTGCTCACCAACGCGCTGGGCCTGGTGCTCGCCGTCTCGCTCGGGGCGCGGGAGCACGGTGTGGAAGCGGTCATCGTCGCCTTCACCTACTACGCGAGCGCGACCCGCATCATGTTCGAGTTCAACCAGATCTACCGGCGCCTGGAAAGCTCCATGACGGAGGCGGCGCAGTTCACGGAGCTGCTGCTGACCCCGTCGACCGTGCTCGACCCGGTCGCGCCGGAGCCGCTCCGCTGCGAGGGGTCCGACGTCCGCTTCGAGCAGGTGACCTTCGCCCACGCGGGCGCGAACGGAGGCCCGCTCTTCGAGGGCATCGACCTGGCCGTGCCCAGCGGGACGAAGATCGGCCTCGTCGGCCGGTCCGGCGGCGGCAAGACCACCCTGACCCGCTTGCTGCTGCGCATGACGGACATCCACGCCGGCCGGATCCTCATCGGCGGGCAGGACATCACCCGGATGTCCCAGGCCGACCTGCGCAGCCTGATCGCGTACGTGCCCCAGGACCCGGCCATGTTCCACCGCACCCTGCGCGAGAACATCGCCTTCGCCCGGCCCGACGCCACCGAGGCCGAGATCCGCCGTGCCGCCGAGGCGGCGCACGTCACCGAGTTCGCCGACGGGCTCCCGGAGGGCTTCGACACCATGGTCGGCGAGCGCGGGGTGAAGCTCTCCGGCGGCCAGCGCCAGCGGGTGGCCCTCGCCCGGGCGATCCTGCGCGACGCGCCGATCCTGCTGCTCGACGAGGCGACCAGCGCCCTGGACTCGGAGAGCGAGATCCTCGTCCAGGACGCCCTGTGGCGCCTCATGGAGGGCCGGACCGCGCTCGTGGTGGCGCACCGGCTGAGCACGGTCGCGGGCATGGACCGGCTCGTCGTCCTCGACCGCGGACGGATCGTCGAACAGGGCACCCACCAGCAACTGCTGGCCGCGGAGGGCGCCTATGCGAAGCTCTGGCAGCACCAGTCCGGCGGCTTCCTCGACGAGACCCCCGCCGGAGCCGACGTGCACTGACACCCCGGTGTCCGGCCCGTGGCCGCGCAGCGGTCACCCGGCTGACCGGCTGACCGGCTGACCGGCCGACCGGCTGACCGGCCGAGCGGGGGCGCGGGTCCGCCCGGGGCGGCCTACGGTCGAGGTATGAGCGAGATTGTCGTCGTGTACGAACTCGACAAGGCGACTGCGGCCGACGCCGAACCGTCCGTGCGCCGCGTGCACGCGGTGCCCGCCGCCCCCGGGACGGCGGGCGTCGCCGGCCCCCGTACCTTTTGCGGCCACGACACCTTCGCCATGACGGTGTCCCCGTGGAAGCCCGCCGACCATCCGGGGGCCGCGTGGTACGGCGAGCGGTACGCGGGCCTGGTCTGCCCGGCCTGCGACGACGCCGTGGGCGGCTGAAACGGGCGGGCTACTTCTTGGCGTGTTCCCCGAGGAAGAACAGCAGGTAGACGAAGCCCGCGAACACGTGGGTGCCGAAGATGTAGAAGAAGGCCCGCAGCGCCACGCCGCGCTCCAGCCACCTGGCCTCGGTCCGGGCCCCGGACCCGCCCGCGCGGTCCCGTGCGGCCGAGTCGGGGGCGGGGTCGGGTGCGGGGTCGGTCATCGTGAAGTCTCCAAGGGCGGTCCGGCGCGGCCTCGCAGCACCTGATGAATTGCATAACTCTGCAATTGTAGCCGCCGCCCCCCGACCCCGGGCCGTCCCCCTCGGGGTCCTCAGGAATCCAGCGCCGCGAGGATCTCGGCGGTGCTGCTGACCTTGCCGATGCGCGGGAAGATCTTGCCGAAGGTGTGGGCGTGGGATTCGGCGTCCAGGTCGGCGGTCGCGTCCTCGGCGAAGACCAGCTCGTAGCTGAGCTCCCAGGCCGTACGGGCGGTGGACTCGACGCCGACGCTGGTGGAGATCCCGGCCAGCACGATGCGGTGGATGCCGCGCCGGCGCAGCTGGAGGTCGAGCTCGGTGCCGGTGAAGGCGCCCCAGTGCCGCTTGGTCACGACCACGTCGCCGAGGGCGGCGAGGTCGGCGGGGATCTCGGAGAACGCGGCGGGCGGGGCGGTGGCCGGGCCCGGCCGGTCCACGTTGGCGGTGGGCAGGTCGCCGCCGTCGGGGGACCAGGCCACCCTGACCAGGACCACGGGCAGCTTGCGGGCCCGGAACGCCCCGGCGAGCTCGACGCCCTTCGCGAGGATCTCGGCGGAGGGCCTGGCGGTGGGCAGGCCGAGGATCCCGGTCTGGAGGTCGATGAGGACCAGGGCGGTGTCGTCGCCGAGGGCGAGACGGTTCGGGTCGGTGGCGGTCATACGGGCTCCTTCGAACGGGTGGCGGGGGGGTCGGGCGGCGCATGGCGGGCGGTGGGTGGGCGGCCGGTGGCCCGGGTCGTCCCGGGACCGGTTCACTCCCCGGCGAGGCGGCGCAGCAGCGGTACGGCCTCGGCGAGCAGGCGCTGTTCGGCGGGGCTCAGCCGCTCGGCGATCAGCTCGGCGATCCGCCCCTGTCCGGCCTCGCGGCGTTCGCGGACGAGGGCCTCGCCCTCCGGGGTGAGGGCGATGACCAGCCGGCGGCCGTCGGTGGGGTGGGGGCTCCGGGTGACGTAGCCGTCGGCCTGGAGGCTGTTCACCGTGGCGATCACCGACTGCGGCCGGATCCTCTCGGCCTGGGCCAGGTCGGTGGCGGTGGAGGGCCCGAGCCGGTCGAGCCGTTTGAGTACGGACATCTGCGACAGACTCACGCCGCCGCCCGTGGCGGCCCGTATCTGCCGGACCAGCATGCCGATCGTCAGCTGGAGCTCCTCCGCGAGGTCGCGCGGCGGAGGCGGAGGCGAGTGGGGAGGCGGCGGGAGTTCTGCGGGCATGATCAGAACCTAGGGGCCATACAGTTAAACTTACAAGTCAGACTTACTAGTGGGGCCGGTCCGTCCCGGTCTCCGGGGATCCTCGCCCCTGGCTACGATACGAACGTGAGTACGAATAAGGAAGAATGCCGTCCGGCCCTGACGCCGCGGCTGACCGGAGCCGAACTCCTGCGGTGGTACTGGACGCTGGCCGAGCTGAGCGCGCTGGCGCGGGAGATGGGGCTGTCGGCCGGGGGCGGCAAGGCCGCCGTCACCACCCGGCTCGCCGCCGCACTCGACGGCCTGCCCGGACCGGCGGCCGCCCCGGCCGCGCCCGCCCGGCCCTCCGCACGCCGGGCGGCACGCCAGCTCGCCGCCCCCGTCGACGGCACGACCGTGATCCCGCCGGGGCAGCGGTGCAGCCAGGTGCTCAGGGAGTACTTCACGCGGGAGATCGGCCCCGGTTTCCACTTCGACGCCTTCATGCGCGAGTACGTCGCCCAGCACGCGGGACACACGCTGGCCGAGGCCGTCGCCCACTGGCACGCCACGCGGGCCCGGGCGGCCGAACCCCGGGAAGTGGCGGCCCAGTTCGAGTTCAACCGCTTCCTGCGCACCTGGCACGCCGACCACCCCGGCGGCACCCGCGCCGGGGCCCTGGAGGCCTGGAAGGCGCACCGGGCCCGCCCGCGGGACTGACCGCGGCGACCTCGCCGGGCCGGATCCGGCCCGGCGGCGGGCACGGCCGGTGGCACCTACTGCCGTTCGTAGGTCAGCAGCACCACGCCGTTGCCGAAAGCGTGCGTGCCCGTCAGACGCAGCGGCACGCGGGCGTCGGCGTCGGCGGGCCGGAAGAACGGCCGGCCGCGGCCGATGCGTACCGGGTGCACGTAGATCCGGTACGCGTCCACGAGGCCGAGCCGCAGGAAGGTGGCGGCGAGGTCGGCCCCGCCCAGGATCAGGTCGCCCCCGGGCGCCGCCTTGAGCGCGGCGACCTCCTCCGGGACCACGTCACGCAGGACGGTGGTGTTCCAGTCGGCCTCGCCCGCCGGGAGGGTGCGCGAGTACACGTACTTCGGGATGGACCGCCAGATCCCGGCGAACTCGGCCACCGCCCCCGCGTTGGCGGGGTCGGCGTCGGCCGTGGGCCAGAAGCCGGTCATCAGCTCGTGCGTGACCCGGCCGCTGAGCAGGCCGCCCATCGGGCGGATCACGTCGTTCATGTGCTGGTGCAGCTCTTCGTCGACGCAGTGCCAGTCGATCTGCCGCTCGGGCCCTTCGAAGAAACCTTCGAGGGAGACGCCGCCCATCAGAATGATCTTCCGCATACCGCTCCACGCTACATACTTTCCGGTGTGAAGAGCTCAGACGACACCGGGAACACCGGGAACACCGGCGACACCGTCCTGTTCGACGTCCGCGGCCGGACGGGGGTGGTCACCCTCAACCGCCCCAGGGCGCTCAACGCCCTCACCCACCCCATGGTGCTGCGGATCGACGAGGCACTCACCGCCTGGGAGGACGACCCCGCCGTCCAACAGGTGCTGATCCGCGGGGCCGGCGACCGCGGGCTGTGCGCGGGCGGGGACATCCGCGCCATCCACGACGACGCCAAGGCCGGGACCGCCGCCTCCGCCGGCTTCTGGCGCGACGAGTACCGGCTCAACGCGCACATCGCCCGCTACCCGAAGCCGTACGTGGCCCTCATGGACGGCATCGTCATGGGCGGCGGTGTCGGCGTCTCGGCGCACGGCTCCGTCCGGGTCGTCACCGAACGCTCCCGCGTCGCCATGCCCGAGACCGGCATCGGCTTCGTGCCGGACGTCGGCGGCACCTGGCTGCTCGGCCGCGCCCCCGGCCTGCTCGGCACCCATCTCGCCCTCACCGGAGCCGCGGTGGGCGCCGCCGACGCGATCCTGTGCGGGCTCGCCGACCACTTCGTACCGGCCGCCGCGCTGGCGGAGCTGACGGACGGCCTCGCCGGGGCCCCGGCCGCCGAGGTCCTCCGGCGCCACGCGGCCGCGGCCCCGCCCGGCGAACTCGCCGGGCGGCGCGCCTGGATCGACCGCTGCTACGCGGCGGACACCGTCGAGGAAATCGTCGAGCGGCTGTACGCCGAAGGGGACCCGGCCGCCAAGGAGACCGCCGAGACGATCCTCGCCAAGTCCCCGACCGCGCTCAAGGCCACCCTCGCCGCACTGCGCCGGGCCGCCGGCCTGACGACCCTGCCCCAGGTGCTGGCGCAGGAGTTCCGCGTGTCCTGCAACGCGCTGGCCTCACCCGACCTGGTGGAGGGCATCCGGGCCCAGGTCGTCGACAAGGACCGCGACCCCCGCTGGTCTCCGGCCCGGCTGGAGGAGGTCGCCGCGGCCGACGTCGAGCGCTTCTTCGCCCCGCTCGGCGCCGGCCGCGAGCTCACCTTCCCGGGCCGGACGGGAGTTTGACGACGGGCCCTAGTCTTCTGAGTCAGGAATTCTGTTCAGATATGAGGCGAGGCGTTCAAGGATCTCGTCCGCGGTCTTCGTCCAGACGTAGGGCTTCGGGTC
>NZ_JBVJKF010000029.1:0-89791 GCF_055585365.1 Streptomyces sp. NPDC053432 | reverse complement strand
TGATGCCGTCGATCAGGGAGTGGCGGCAGCCGTACTTGTTGTCGAACTTCGACTTCGTCACGGCGTCGTTCACGTTGATCGCCGGGAAGAGCAGGGCGCCTTCCTTGTGCATCTCGTACAGGCGGTGGACACCGGTGGTGGTCTCCTCCGTGACACCGCGGATGCCGTCGGCGAGGGTGACCCAGTCGATGGTGCTCTTCTGCAGGAGGCCGAGGACGAGCGCGTACTCCTCGTTGTCCGCGGTGGACGGGTCCGGAACGGAGCCGGCCTTCTCGAACTCGACGCCCTTGTGGACGAGGAGGGTGGCGTCACCACCGTCGTCGAGGATCATGTTCGGGCCCGCGTGGCCCGGCCAGGTCAGCGCCTGCTCGGTGCACCACCAGTACTCCTCCAGCGTCTCGCCCTTCCAGGCGAAGACGGGGATGCCCGCGGCGGCTATGGCCGCGGCCGCGTGGTCCTGCGTCGAGTAGATGTTGCAGGACACCCAGCGGACGTCGGCGCCGAGGGCGACGAGGGTCTCGATGAGCACGGCCGTCTGCACGGTCATGTGCAGGGAGCCGGTGATACGGGCGCCGGCCAGCGGCTGCGACGCCGCGTACTCCCGCCGGATCGACATCAGACCGGGCATCTCGTGCTCGGCCAGGGTGATCTCCTTGCGGCCGAAGGCGGCGAGGGAGATGTCGGCGACCTTGTAGTCGGTGAACTCGGCGGTGGCGGCGGTGTCGGTGGACTGGCTGGGCATGGACTACTCCGGTGTGTGGGCGGCAGCGTGCAGCGTCAGTTGACGTTCAGGTTCTGGTGGATCTCTCGGGTCGCCGTGGAGCGGTTGAGGGTGATGTAGTGCAGGCCGGGCGCGCCCTCGGCCAGCAGCCGCTCGGCCATGACGGTCGCGTACTCCACCCCGATGGCGTGGCCGGCGGCCGCGTCGCCCCGTACCGCCTCCAGGCGGCCGGCGAGGTGTTCGGGGAAGTGGGCGTCGCTCAGCTCGGCGAAGCGGCTGATCTGCCGTACGTCCGTGGCGGGCATGATCTCGGGGATCACCGGGGTGAGACAGCCGACGGCGGCCAGCCGGTCGCGCAGCCGCAGGTAGTCCTCCACCTGGAAGAACATCTGCGTGATCGCGTAGTCGGCGCCCGCCCGGCACTTGGCGGCGAAGTGCCGGATGTCCTCGGTCCAGCCCGGTGAACGCGGGTGGCGCTCGGGGAAGGCGGCCACGCCCACGGTGAAGTCGCCCAGCCTGCGGATGAGGCTGACGAGTTCGTGCGCGTGCGTGAAGCCGTCCGGGTGCGGGGTCCACACCCCCTTCGGGTCGCCGGGCGGGTCACCGCGCAGGGCGAGGACGTCACGGATCCCGGCGTCGGCGTACTGACCGATGATGTGCCGCAGCTCGGCGACCGAGTGCCCGACCGCCGTCAGGTGGGCCACGGGGCGCAGCGTGGTCTCCGCCGCGATCCGCTTGGTGACCTCGACCGTACGGTCGCGGGAGGAGCCCCCCGCGCCGTACGTGACGGAGACGAAGGAGGGCGAGAGCGCCTCGATGCGCCGGATCGCCTTCCAGAGCGTGCGCTCCCCCGCCTCCGTCTTCGGCGGGAAGAACTCGAAGGAGAACGAACGCCGTCCGCTGGCCAGCAGCTCGCGCACGTCGGGACGGGCCGCGGGCACGGCGGCGGGTGTGGACGGGGTCGCGGGGGTGCTCGCGGGCGCGGTCGCCGGGGGCGAGAGCGCCGGGTGCTCGGTGAGGAGGGCTCCCATGCTCGGTCCTTTCCGTACGTCAGCGCGCGTTGAAGTACGAGGCTTCGGGGTGGTGGATGACGATGGCGTCGGTGGACTGCTCGGGGTGGAGCTGGAACTCCTCCGAGAGCTGTACGCCGATCCGCTCGGGCCGGAGCAGCTCGGCGATCTTCGCGCGGTCCTCCAGATCGGGGCAGGCGGGGTAGCCGAGGGAGTAGCGGCAGCCCTGGTACTCGGTGCGGAACATGCCGGCCATGGACGCCGGATCGGATCCGGCGATGCCCAGTTCGGTACGGACGCGGGCGTGCCAGTACTCGGCCAGGGCCTCGGCGAGCTGGACGGAGAGGCCGTGCAGCTCCATGTACTCGCGGTAGGCGTCGGCGGCGAAGAGCCGGGCCGTCTCCTCGCCGATCCTGGAGCCGACGGTGACGACCTGGAGGCCGACGACGTCGGTCTCGCCGGAGTCCTCCGGGCGGAAGAAGTCGGCGAGGCACAGGCGGCGGCCGCGGCCCTGGCGGGGGAAGGTGAAGCGGGTCCGCTCGGAGCCGTTGTCGTCCAGGATGATCAGGTCCTCGCCCTTGGAGACGCAGGGGAAGTACCCGTGCACGACGGCCGCTTCGAGCAGCCCGTCGGTGTGCAGCCGGTCGAGCCAGCCGCGCAGCCGGGGCCTGCCGTCCGACTCGATGGTGCCGGCGTCCTTCAGCCCCCACTGGCCCTTGAACAGGGCGGTCTCGTCGAGCCAGGAGGCGTACTCCTTGAGAGGGATGCCCCTGACGACACGGGTGCCCCAGAACGGCGGTGCGGGCACCGGGTTGTCCACGGCCACGTCCGAACGGCCCCCCGGCTCGGGCTCCGCCACCTGGAGGGCGGCCGTGTCGCGCTTGGCGACGCGGCGCTGCTTGAGAGCGGGGAGAACGGCCCCGGGGACCCCGCGTTTGACGCCCATCAGCGCGTCCATGAGGCGCAGGCCCTCGAAGGCGTCGCGGGCGTAGCGGACCTCGCCCTCGTAGATCTCGTGGAGGTCCTGCTCGACGTAGGCGCGGGTCAGGGCCGCGCCGCCGAGGATCACGGGGTAGTCGGCCGCCAGCTTGCGCTGGTTGAGCTCCTGAAGGTTCTCCTTCATGATCACGGTCGACTTCACCAGCAGGCCCGACATGCCGATCACGTCGGCCTTGTGCTCCTGCGCGGCTTCGAGGATCGCCGAGACCGGCTGCTTGATGCCGATGTTCACGACGTTGTAGCCGTTGTTGGTGAGGATGATGTCGACGAGGTTCTTGCCGATGTCGTGCACGTCGCCGCGGACGGTCGCCAGGACAATGGTGCCCTTGCCCTCCGCGTCGGACTTCTCCATGTGCGGCTCCAGGTAGGCCACCGCGGTCTTCATCACCTCCGCGGACTGGAGCACGAACGGCAGCTGCATCTGCCCGGACCCGAACAGCTCGCCGACGACCTTCATGCCCTCCAGCAGGGTGTCGTTGACGATGTTCAGGGCGGGGCGTTCGCGCAGGGCCTCGTCGAGATCGGCCTCCAGGCCGTTCTTCTCACCGTCGATGATGCGGCGCTGCAGACGCTCCTCCAGCGGCAGGGCCAGGAGCTCTTCGGCCCGTCCGGCCTTGAGGGACTTGGTGTTGACGCCCTCGAAGAGCGCCATCAGCTTCTGCAGCGGGTCGTAGTCGCCCTCACGGCGGTCGTAGATCAGGTCCAGGGCGGTGTTGACCTGCTCCTCGTCGAAACGGGCGATCGGGAGGATCTTCGAGGCGTGGACGATCGCCGAATCCAGACCCGCCTTGACGCACTCGTCCAGGAAGACCGAATTCAGCAGCACACGGGCCGCCGGGTTGAGGCCGAAGGAGATGTTCGACAGACCCAGCGTCGTCTGGACGTCCGGGTGGCGGCGCTTGAGGTCGCGGATCGCCTCGATCGTGGCGATGCCGTCCTTGCGCGACTCCTCCTGACCGGTGCAGATCGTGAAGGTCAGGGTGTCGATGAGGATGTCCGACTCACGAATCCCCCAGTTCGACGTCAGGTCCTCGATGAGCCGCTCGGCGATCGCGACCTTGTGCTCGACCGTCCGCGCCTGGCCCTGCTCGTCGATGGTCAGCGCGATCAGCGCCGCACCGTGCTCCTGCGCCAGCCGCGTCACCTTCGCGAAACGCGACTCCGGGCCGTCACCGTCCTCGTAGTTCACCGAGTTGATGACCGCACGACCACCCAGCTTCTCCAGACCCGCCTGGATCACCGGGACCTCGGTCGAGTCCAGGACGATCGGCAGCGTCGAAGCCGTGGCGAAGCGACCCGCAATCTCTGCCATGTCCGCGACACCGTCACGGCCCACATAGTCCACGCACAGGTCGAGCATGTGCGCGCCCTCACGGATCTGATCGCGCGCCATCTCCACGCAGTCGTCCCAGCGCGCCTCCAGCATCGCCTCGCGGAACTTCTTCGACCCGTTGGCGTTCGTCCGCTCACCGATCGCCATGTACGAGGTGTCCTGCCGGAACGGCACCGTCTGGTACAGCGACGCCGCACCCGGCTCCCGCTGCGGGCTGCGCTCGGTGACGGCCGCGCCGCGCACCCGCTCCACCAGCTGCCCCAGGTGCTCCGGGGTCGTACCGCAGCAGCCGCCCACGAGCGACAGCCCGTACTCCTCGACGAACGTCTCCTGGGCGTCGGCCAGCTCGGCGGGGGTCAGCGGATAGTAGGCGCCGTCCTTGGCCAGCACCGGCAGGCCGGCGTTCGGCATGCACGACAGCGGCAGGCGGGAATGGCGCGCCAGATAGCGCAGGTGTTCACGCATCTCCGCGGGGCCCGTGGCGCAGTTCAGGCCGATCATGTCGATGCCGAGGGTCTCCAGCGCGGTCAGCGCCGCGCCGATCTCCGAGCCGAGCAGCATGGTGCCGGTCGTCTCGACCGTCACCGAGCAGATCAGCGGGACGTCGATACCGAGCCGGTCCATGGCCCGGCGGGCGCCGATGATCCCCGACTTGGCCTGGAGCAGGTCCTGGCAGGTCTCCACGACGAGCGCGTCGGCGCCGCCGGAGAGCAGGCCCTCGGCGTTCGTCTGGTACGCGTCACGCAGTTCCGTGTACGCGACGTGGCCGAGCGTGGGCAGCTTGGTCCCCGGGCCCATCGAGCCCAGGACCCACCGCTGACGGCCGGTGGAGGTGCTGAACTCGTCGGCCACCTCGCGGGCGATGCGCGCACTGGCCTCGTTCAGCTCGAAATTGCGGTCGGCGATGTCGTACTCGGCCAGGGCCGACAGGTTGCCGCCGAAGCTGTTCGTCGAGACGCAGTCCACCCCGGCCGAGAAGTACGCCTCGTGCACCGAGCGCACGATGTCGGGCCGCGTCACGCTCAGGACCTCGTTGCACCCCTCCAGCTGCTGGAAGTCGTCCATCGAGGGGTCCTGGGCCTGGAGCATCGTTCCCATCGCCCCGTCGGCGACGACCACACGCGTGGCGAAGGCCTCGCGCAGTGCGTCGACCCTGTTCATGAGGTGCCTCCCTGCGGGTCCAGTACGGCTTCGAGCTGCTGCGCGGCGCCGGTTCCGTACACCGTCCGTACGGTGCGCAGCAGTGCGGCCGGGTCTGCTTCGTACGCCTGCGAGCCGACGGCCCGCAGCACCAGGGCGGCCATCGCGCAGCCGAGCCGGGCGGCGGCCTCCAGCGGCAGGTCCTTGGCTGTAGCGGCGAGGAAGCCGGAGCGGAAGGCGTCCCCGACGCCGGTCGGGTCCTCGGCGGGTACGTCGGGGACGGCGTCCACGACGATGGCCGGGGCGCCCTGGCGTTCGATGCGCACGCCCTTCGAGCCGAGGGTGGTGACCCAGGTGCCGACGCGGGCGAGCACGTCCTCGGCCGTCCACTCGGCGCGTTCGCGCAGCAGCGCGGACTCGTACTCGTTCGTGAAGAGCCAGCGGGCGCCGTCGACCAGGCTGCGCACCTCGTCGCCGGAGAGCCGGGCGAGCTGCTGGGAGGGGTCGGCGGCGAAGGGGATGCCCAGGGCGCGGCATTCCTCGGTATGGCGGACCATCGCGGCCGGGTCGTTGGGGGATACGAGGACCAGGTCCAGGGGGCCGCCGGAGGCGACGAGCGCGCGCAGGTCGATGTCTGCGGCCTCCGCCATCGCTCCCGCGTAGAAGGAGGCGATCTGGTTGGAGTCCTGGTCGGTCATGCACATGAAGCGGGCGGTCTGGTGGCCGGCGGAGACGTGCACTCCGCCGGTGTCCACACCGTGTTCCTTGAGCCAGACCTCGTACTCGCCGAAGTCCGGTCCCACGGCCCCGACGAGCAGCGGGGTGAGCCCGAGCACTCCGAGGCCGTAGGAGATGTTGGCCGCCACCCCGCCCCGCCGGACCTCCAGCGAGTCGACGAGGAAGGACAGCGAGACGTGTTCCAGCTGGTCGGGGAGGAGCTGGTCGACGAACCGGCCCGGAAAGGCCATGAGGTGATCCGTCGCGATGGATCCTGTCACCGCAATACGCACGGGGTCTCCTGGGGCGGGTTGGGCCGGGCTCTCGCTGTCGGCGGGTGGGGCGGCGGGAGGAGGGAGGGGAGGACGTGGGCGGGAGGAGCGGTCAGCGGGCGGCGGCGGCCTTGAGGGCCTCGGCGCGGTCGGTGCGCTCCCAGGTGAAGTCCGGCAGCTCGCGGCCGAAGTGGCCGTAGGCGGCGGTCTGGGCGTAGATCGGGCGGAGCAGGTCGAGGTCGCGGATGATCGCGGCCGGGCGCAGGTCGAAGACCTCGGTGACCGCCCGCTGGATCTCCGCGACGGGGACGGTCTCGCTGCCGAAGGTCTCCACGAAGAGACCGACGGGCTCGGCCTTGCCGATGGCGTACGCGACCTGGACCTCGGCGCGGCGGGCCAGTCCGGCGGCGACGATGTTCTTGGCGACCCAGCGCATCGCGTAGGCGGCGGAACGGTCCACCTTCGACGGGTCCTTGCCGGAGAAGGCGCCGCCGCCGTGGCGGGCCATGCCGCCGTACGTGTCGATGATGATCTTGCGGCCGGTGAGGCCGGCGTCGCCCATCGGGCCGCCGATCTCGAAGCGCCCGGTCGGGTTGACCAGCAGGCGGTAGCCCTCGGTCTGGAGCTTGATGCCGTCCTCGGCGAGCTGGGCCAGTACGTACTCGACCACGTGCTCCTGGACGTCGGGGGCCAGCAGCCCCTCCAGGTCGATGTCGGCGGCGTGCTGCGAGGAGACGACGACGGTGTCGAGGCGGACGGCCGTGTCGCCGTCGTACTCGATGGTGACCTGGGTCTTCCCGTCCGGGCGCAGGTAGGGCAGCGTGCCGTTCTTGCGGACCTCGGAGAGCCGGCGGGAGAGCCGGTGCGCGAGGTGGATGGGGAGCGGCATCAGTTCGGGGGTCTCGTCGGTGGCGTAGCCGAACATCAGGCCCTGGTCGCCGGCGCCCTGCTTGTCGAGCTCGTCACCTTCTTCACCTGTGGCGGCACCCTCGACCCGGCTCTCGTAAGCCGTGTCGACGCCCTGGGCGATGTCCGGGGACTGCGCGCCGATGGAGACGGACACGCCGCAGGAGGCGCCGTCGAAGCCCTTCTGCGAGGAGTCGTAGCCGATCTCCAGGACCTTCTCGCGGACGAGCTTGGCGATCGGCGCGTACGCCTTCGTCGTCACCTCGCCCGCTATGTGCACGAGCCCGGTGGTGATGAGGGTCTCGACGGCGACGCGTGAGGCCGGGTCCTCGGCGAGGAGCGCGTCGAGGATCGTGTCGCTGATCTGATCGGCGATCTTGTCGGGGTGACCCTCGGTCACGGACTCCGAGGTGAACAGACGGCGGGACATGTCACTCCTGGTGGTTGGGAACGGAGGGGACTGAGGGGGCTGAGGGGTCCGGCGGCGGCGCCGGGGGCACGGGGGCGGAGCCGGCGGCGGACCCTGCGGCGGACCCGGAGCGCGGGCTGCGCACGGCCGCCGCCAGCGCACGGGCCAGCGTCCGCAGCGGGCCGGGCCCGCCGTCCGCGGCCCCGGCGATCGTGACGGACGGCGCGGGCCAGCCGTGGGCGGCGACGCGTTCGGCGGCCTGCCGGGCGGCGTCGCCGGCCCCGGAGAAGCCGCCGAGTAGCACCGGTTCGCCGCGCGCGAGCGCGGGCCGCAGGGCCTGCACGCACCGGACCGGGTCCTGCCCGCCGGGCCCTGCGCCCAGGGTGGCCAGGGCCTGCGGGCCGTCGTAGAGCTCGGGCAGCCCGTCGTAGCAGCCGGGCGGTGCGCCCGGCGGCGGCAGCAGGCAGATCGTGCCCGCCCCGGGCCGGGCGGCGGCCCGCAGGATCCGCGCCGGAGCGGGCTGCCGGGGCCGCGCCAGGGGTACGGGTACGCCGTCGAGCAGGCCCAGGGCCCCGGCCACGTCCGGTGCGGTCCGCCCGTCGGGCAGGGCGCTGAGCAGCATGGTGGCCTGGGCGAGCAGCGCGGCCGCGGCGGCGTCCGGGAGGCCGGCGCGGTCGTGGACGCCGGTGAGGACCAGCCCGCCCCGGGAGTCGTGGTGGGCGACGAGGGTGAAGGGCACGGCGGCGTGGCCCTCGATCACCTCGGGCGCGTCCACCCGTACGCCCTCGGCGGCGAGTTCGTGTGCGAGGGCGCCGACCGCACCGAGGGCGGCGTCGGTCCCGTACCCCGGTTCGAAGACGACGAGGGACTCGACGGCCGGCGGCGTCCCGGCCGCCGTGCCGTGGTGCCCGGCCGCCGTGGCGTGGTGCCCGCCCGCCCACTGCTCGATCTGGCCCGCGGACACCCACTCGTACGCCGCCCGGTCCAGCGCCTGCCCGCCGAGCTCCTCCAGCAGCGGCGCCAGCGGTGTCGAGGCCCGCAGGCGCAGCGACAGCGGGAGGGAGCTGCGCAGCGTGCCGGAGAGCAGCTCGGCTCCGGCGAGGCCGATGCCCCGGCCGGAGACGGCCGCGGAGAACGCGACGGGCACCGGGTCCGGGTGCCCCGCGTCGGCGGCGGCCCGGTACAGCAGCAGCGCCCACACCAGGTGCAGGGCCGTCGACTCGCTCGCCCCCCGGCCCGCGGCCCAGGCCCGCAGCCGCTCGGCCTCGGACCGGGTGAGCCGCTCCCGGCTCCAGCCGTGGCCGGACCGGTCCGGCTCCCCCGCGCGCGCGGAGCGCAGCGCGGGCAGCGTCGCGGCCCCGGGCGGCGGGGCGGCCCGCCCCCAGAACTCGCGGGCGCCGGAGGTGTCCTGACGGGCCAGCCAGTGCGCGTGGTCGCGTACGTCGGGCCGCCGCTCGCCGCCCAGCGGGCGGCCGTCGGCGAGGTAGGCGCGCAGGAACGCCCGCAGCAGCCCGCGCACGCTGCGCCCGTCGAGGAAGGCGTGGTGGTAGGTGAACAGGATCCGGGTGGCCCCGGGCGGCGCGGTCTCCTCCAGCAGCAGGATGCGCAGCTGCCCCGGCCGGCGCAGGTCGGACTCGCGCAGCCGCTCGGCCCGGACGAGGGCGTGCCAGTCGGCGCCGTCCGGGTCGGCGTACGTGATCCGCGGCTCCACCCGGGGGTGGACGGCCATGGCGGGGAGCCCGCCCGCGGGAGCGGCGAGCGTGGTGCGCAGGGCGGCGTCGGAGTCGTGGAGCGCCTGCCAGGCCGCGGTGAACCGGTCCGCGTCCAGGGGCCCGTACCAGCGCAGCAGCAGCTGCCCGGTGTGGACGCCGGTGCCCGGGCGGGCCAGGGTGTCGAGGAGCAGGTCCCGTTGGAGGGCCGAGGCGGGGACGGGCAGCGGGCGCGGGCCGGTGCCCGTGCGGAAGCTCTGGCGAGCGGCGCTCATCGCGTTCGTTCCTCCTCTCCTGTCGGGATCGCGGATCTCGGTGCCCGGGGTGTCGGGCCCGGGGGGTGTCGTGCCCGGGGGTGTCGGGCCCGGGGGGTGTCGGGGGGTGTCAGCCGGCTTCGAGTTCGGCCTCCACGGCTTGCATGAACCCCTCGTCGAACATCGTGTCGACGGCCGTGTCGCCGGCGGGGTCCAGTCCCGCGTCCGAACAGGCCGTGCTGAGCAGGTACCGCCCCAGCACGCGGTGCGTGGCGAACCACCAGGAGGCCTCCCCCGCCGCCGGCCGGCCGTCCGGCCCGAGGAACGCGCCGTCGGCCAGCCCGAAGCCGAACTCCGTGAATCCCAGCCTCAGCCCCTGTCCCAGGGCCTTGGTGTAGGCCTCCTTGAGGGTCCACAGCCGCAGCATCTCGGCGGCCTGCCGGTCCGGGGGCATCCGGCCGAGTTCGACGGCCTCGGAGGGGATGCACACGCGGTCCCGCAGCAGTTCGAAGGACATCCGCCGGCCGGCCGGTTCCACGTCCACGCCGATCCGGCCGATCCGGCTGAGCCCCACGGCGATGAGGTCCTCGGTGTGGCTGAGGCTGAGGTCGATCTGGCTCATGCCGCGGATGTACGGGCGTCCGCCGATCCGGTACGAGAGGTCGAGCGCGGCCGGCTCGGTGCGCAGGGCTGCGGCCGCCGTGTACTTGACGACCATGCGCGAGGTGACGAAGCGGTAGCGGACCGCCGCGTCGGGCGTGCGCCGGTAGCGCTGCCAGTCCCGGCCGAGCAGCGGGCGCAGCGAGGTGTCGGCGAGCGCGGCGGTCAGCCACTCCCCCCAGGTCGCGTACACGACGACGCTGCCGCGCGACTCCAGCCCGGCGGAGACCTCTTCCCAGGGTCCGGCGGGGCCGGTGACGTGGACGGGCGGCGCCGCCGCCAGGTTCACGGGCACGGGGTTCACGGGGTTCATCGGATGAGCTCCGTCCCGTCCAGGTCGTAGCTGCGGCCCGCGAGGTGGCGGCGGGTCAGCTCGCCGAGCACCTGGGCGAGGCAGCCCTCGGGCAGGTCGGGCACGGCGATGCCGAGGCGGCTGCCGATCCGGGTGAGGGCGAGCACCGCCCACGCCGGGTCGGCGAGGAAGGCGTCGGAGCCGTCCTGCGCCTCCCAGATGCCGAGGACCGAGGCGGCCGCAAGGACCAGCGCGTACCGGTCTGCGAGCACCGCCACTCCGGGGCCGGCCTGTGTGGCCCGGCCCGCGGGCAGGGCCGCGCACCGGGTGCGCAGGTCGCGCAGTTCGCCCACGAACCCGTCGGCGAGTTCGGCGAGCGCGGCCATCTGGCCGCCGAGGGCCAGGGCCCCGCCGAGCCGGTCGGCGGCGCCGACGAGGGTCGCCGCGAGGAAGTCGTCGCCCCCGGCGACGCCCAGCTGCCGGTAGTCCAGGGCGGGCAGCTGCGCGCCGCCGCCGAAGAGGCCGGGCGGCGGCTCGGGCATGCGGAACCAGGAGCGTTCGGCGAGGGTGCGCAGCTGGGGCACGATGACGGCCTGGCAGGCGGCGGTCCCGGCGTGGCCGAGGCCGGCCACCGGGAGGTCGCGTACCAGCTTGTCGAGGGCCCCGTACTGGGCGTCGCCGCGCACGTATCCGTGGCCGCCGAGGACGCCGGCCAGCTCCTCCAGGTCCTCCCGGATCATGTCGGGTACGACGTACTTGACGGCCGCGGCCAGTACGTTGACGTGCTCGGGCAGCAGGCTGAGGGCGCGCAGCGAGACGGTGGCCATGCTGTCGGCGGCCAGCAGGTCGGCGAAGACGCCGGCGAGCGGCTTGTGCCAGCGCCGGGCCAGGGGGGCGGTGCGGCCCTCGGTGACGGCCCGTACGGCGGAGTGCAGGACGGTGTCCGCCGCGGCGACGGCCAGGGACGGGATCAGGCAGCGGTTGACCTGGAAGGTGCGCAGCGCCAGGGCCACGCCCTGGCCCTCGGCACCGACCAGGGCCTGGCCGGGCAGCGGGAAGTCCTCGAACCGCAGTCCGGAGAAGAGGCCTCCGCGCATGCCGTTCATGGGGACGCGGGGCAGGTGCGTGAGCCGGCCGGCGGCGCGGGCGTCCGCGATGGCGTCGGTGCCGAGCAGGAAGACGGAGTGGCTGCGCGGGCCGCGGGCCGGGGCGGTGCGCGCGTAGACCACGTACGCCCCGGAGCGGGCCGCGTTGAGGATGACGTCCTTGCTGCCGCTGAGCCGGTAGCCGCCCGCGGGCACCGGCTCTGCGGTGAACTCGTCGCGCAGGATCCCGTTGGCGTGCGCGAGCTCGTGGTGCACGATCGACGCCCGGCCCCCGCCCAGCAGCACCGCCGCGAGCTCCGCGCGCTGCTCGGGGCCGCCCTCGGCCCATACGGGGGCGGCGGCGAACAGCGAGGTGATGCCGTAGCCGAAGCCGAGGGCCACGTCGCGCCGGAACACGGGGCGCAGCACCTGCGCGAGCAGGTCGGCGCGGGTGAGCCGGCCGCCCTCCCCGGCGGGCACGAACTCGGCCCCGAGGCGCGTCCCGGCGAGCAGTTCCTCGGTGGCGGCCGGGGGCGTGCGCCGGGCGTCGGCTTCGGCGAGGGCCGCGATCCCGTGCGGGTTGGCCGGGTCGTGCGGGTCGCCGAGGAGCGTTTCGAGGCGTGCGGCGCGGGCGGCCGCCTCGGGGGCGCCGAGCTGCGCCACGGGGGTGGCGTGCGGGCCGGCGGGGGCCAGGGAGGTCGTCATGTGCGGAGCTCAACTCCCCGGTCAGAGGCTGCGGACTGCGGATTCCGCGTGCTGTGCGGCGACGGCCAGGGTGGCCGTGCTGTCGCGGCCGAGCGCCCGGCGGACGTACGCGCGGGCGTCGGCGAGGTCCGCGCCGGGGCCGAAGACCGCTTCGACCGCTTCCTCGCGCAGCAGGACGCTGTGCCGGGAGACGGCGCTGACGCCGGTCTCGTCGGGGAACAGCGCCCACTCGCCGGTGTGCGCGGCGAACAGCGGGGTGGCCGGGGTCTCCTTGTGGACGATCCGGTAGGCGGCCGGGAAGCAGATCCGCACGGATTCGGTGGTCTGCCGGACGCCGTCGGGGCCGAGGGTGTCCGTGCTGAGGTGCTGGATGCCGGGGGCGTCCTCGGTGACCTCTGCGCGGGTGACGTGGGACAGGTGCGCGGGCCAGGCGTCGGCCCGGTAGAGGAAGTCGTAGACGAGCTCCGGCGGCGCCTGGACCTTGATCTCGTCCTCGAAGGTGAGAACCAGGTCGTCGAGGCGCTCCCAGCGCTCGGCGGCCTCCTTGATCCGGTCGAGTTCGGCCCGGCTGTTGGTGTCGGTGGCGAGCCCCACCCAGGCGGCGTCGTCGGGGCGGTCCTCCGCCACGGTGAAGTCGTGGTCGAGGGTGAGGCGGGTCCGGCCGGCGCCGAGCTCCTGCACGGTCCAGCGGCCGCCCAGGCTGAGCGCGGGCGCCGCGGGGGTCTCCTGGCGGAACTCGACGGTGCGGCCCACGGGGTCCATGGCCCGGCGGGAGAACCACGACTTGACCTCGCCGTTGGCGGTGACCCACATCTGGAACCGGTCCTCGGTCCCGTCGAAGTCGAGCCGCTCCACGTGCACGCTCGGAGGCATGAGCAGGGGCCACTGCGTGGTGTCGGCGATCAGGCCGTACACCACGCCGGCGGGTGCGTCCATGTCCACCGTGTAAGCCCTGTGATGTGTCCGCTCGAGTGACATCGGTCCACCTCTCTCGCCCTGGGGTCACGAATGTGCCCGAGCTCGCCGGAAGGTGGCTGGAAGGCCGCTTGAGGACCGTTCGGGGAGGGGTCGACGGCCGCCCCCGGTCCGTGCGGCGGCGGCCGGGAGGGCGGTCAGACGGCGGCCCGCGAGGCGGCCAGCGCCCGGTTGACCATGTCGAGGTAGCGGCGCGGGGTGTACGCCTCGTCGAGCTCCTCCTCGTCGAGGACGACGGCGTGGTCGCGCTCCACCCGGCCGGTGGTCTCCAGCATCGCCAGCGAGTCGTAGCCGAGGTCCCCGAACGTCGTGTCGAGGATGTCCCCGTCGAGGTCGGCCCCCTCGGCCTCGCCCGCGCATTCGCGCAGCAGCCTGACCAGGTCCGCCAGTTCGAACTGCTCCTTGCCCATGGACGTGCCTCTCTTCCGTTCTTCCGTTGCGTGTGTCGTGTCAGGCGGCGCGGACGACGGCCGCCGCGTTGAAGCCGCCCCGGCCCCGCGCCAGCACCAGCGCGGTGCGCAGCACGGGCCCGGTGCGCGGGGTGCCGGTGACCAGGTCCACGGGGCAGTCGGCGGCGGGCCGCACGGTGCCGGTGGTGGGGGGGATGACCTGGTCGCGCAGGGCGAGCAGGGCGGCCGCCAGGTCGAGGGCGGCGCCGCCCGAGGAGAGCCGTCCGGCCATGCTCTTGGGTGCGGTGACGGGCACCGCGTAGGGGCCGAAGACGGCGGCGATGGCCTCGGCCTCGGCCCGGTCGGCCGCCCGTTCGCCCGCGGCGTCCGCGAGGACCAGGTCGACGTGGGCCGGTCCGATCCCGGCGTCGGCGAGCGCGAGGCGCGCGGCGTCGGCGAGGCGTGGCTCCTGCGGGGAGGCGTCGAAGGTGGCCGCGTGCCCGGCGAGGCTGCCGTAGACGCGGGCGCCGCGGGCGGCCGCGCTCGCGGCGTCCTCCATGACGAGCAGCGCCCCGCCCTCGCCGACCACATGGCCCGAGGCGTCCGGATCGAAGGGCAGGTAGGCCCGGGCGGGGTCGGCGACGGTGCTCATGGAGCCGCCCGCGAGGTGCGCGGCCCAGCCCCAGGGGCACAGGGCGGAGTCGAGGCCGCCGGTCACCACGAGCCGGGCTCCCTTGCGGAGCTGGCGGCGGGCGTGCGCCACCGCGTCGAGCCCGCCGGCCTGTTCGGAGACGACGACGCCGGAGGCGCCGCGCAGCCCGTGCCTGATGGAGATCTGGCCGCTGTTGACGGCGTAGAACCAGGCGAAGGACTGGTACGCGCTGACGTGCTGGGGCCCCTGGCTCCACAGGGCCTGGAGCTCGCGGTGGCCGAACTCGAAGCCTCCGCAGGAGTTCGCGGTGACCACGCCCGCCGCGTACGGGGGCAGGGTGGCGATGTCGGCGCCGGAGTCGTCGACGGCCTCCTGGGCGGCGGCCAGCGACAGCCGGGTCACCCGGTCGGTCTGCGGCAGGAGCCGGCTGGGGACGTGGTCCTCGTCGACGAAGCCGGGCACCTCCCCGGCGATGCGGACCGGGTAGGGGGAGGCGTCGAAGCGGGTGACCGGGCCGATGCCGCTCTCGCCGCGCAGGACGGCGGACCACCAGGTCTCCGTGCCCAGCCCGCCCGGGGCGGCGACCCCGATCCCGGTGATGACGGCGGTGGTCGCGGGCGCTGCGAGGACGGCGTTCATACGGCTGCCTTCAGGCTCGGTCGGGTCAGGATCATGGCGCTCTGGAAGCCGCCGAAGCCGCTGCCGACCGTGAGGACGGTGTCGGTGCGCTGTTCGCGGGCGGTGAGCGGGGTGTAGTCGAGGTCGCAGGCCGGGTCGGGCTCGTGCAGGTTCGCGGTCGGCGGGACGACGCCGTGCTCGATGGTGAGGGCGCAGGCAGCCACTTCCAGGGCGCCGACCGCCCCCAGGGAGTGCCCGATCATCGATTTGATCGAGCTGACGGGCACCTGGTGGGCGCGTTCGCCGAGGCTGCGTTTGAAGGCGTCGGTCTCGTGCCGGTCGTTCT
Source organism: Streptomyces sp. NPDC053432 (assembly GCF_055585365.1). Lineage (NCBI taxonomy): Bacteria > Bacillati > Actinomycetota > Actinomycetes > Kitasatosporales > Streptomycetaceae > Streptomyces > Streptomyces sp. NPDC053432. Next base: position 74,599 of record NZ_JBVJKF010000029.1, on the reverse strand, counting down.
GCTTGGTGCCGGAGCCGTGGGCGTTGATGTAGTCGACGGCGCCCGGGTCCAGCCGTGCCTCGTCGAGCGCGAGGCGGATCGCCTCGGCCATCTCCGTGCCCTCGGGGCGCAGTCCCGTCATGTGGTAGGCGTTGCTGCGCGAGGCGAAACCGGCGATCTCGGCGTAGACGTGCGCGCCGCGCCGCCGGGCGTGTTCCAGTTCCTCGATGACGAGGACGGCCGCGCCCTCGCCGAGCACGAATCCGTTGCGGGTGCGGTCGAAGGGGCGCGAGGCTCCGGCCGGGTCGTCGTTGCGGGGGGTGGTCGCCTTGATCGCGTCGAAGCAGGCCAGGCTGATGGGCGAGATCGGCGCCTCGGCGGCCCCGGTGACCATCACGTCGGCGCTGCCCTCGCGGACCAGGTCGACGGCGTGCCCGATGGCGTCCAGGCCGGAGGTGCAGCCGGTGGACACGAGGGATACCGGGCCCTGGGCCCCGGCGGCGCGGGCGACCTCGGCCGCCATCGAGGAGGGCACGAAGTAGTCGTAGAGCTGCTCGGCGGCCCGGGTGTGGTCCACGAGCCACCGTCCGCCGCGGTCGCTGACGGTTGCGTACTCGCGTTCCAGGCCGGTGGTGCAGCCGAGGGCGCTGCCCAGGGTCACACCGCACCGGGTGGGATCGAGCGACCCCGCCGGCCCGCTGTCGGCCAGCGCCTCGCGTGCGCTGACCAGGGCGAACTGCGCCGCCCGGTCGAGCCGATGGACATCCGACGGTCCGAAGCCGTGCTCCAGCGGGTCGAAGTCTGCCTCGGCGGCGACCTGCGAGCGGTAGGGGGCGGGGTCGAGGAGGGTGAGGGTGCGGGTGGCCGTGCGCCCGGAGGTCAGCAGCGACCAGAACTCCTTCGTACCGGGCTTGCCCGGGGCGACGACCCCGATGCCGGTGATGACCACGCGTCTCATCGCTGCCCCCGCGAGTTGGTTGCCCGTACGGTCTTCGAGCGTCGGCGACCGCACTGGAGGACGGCTGGAGCCGCCGCCGTCCTCCGGCAACCGCCTGCTAGAGGCTCTCCGCGTACCGCTTGGCGAAGGTGAGCGTGGCGGTGCTGTTGCGGCCCAGGGCCGTACGGACGTACGCGCGCGCCGCACGCAGATCGGCGTCCTCACCGAGCACGGCGGTGATGCTGTCCTCGCGCAGGACGACGCTGTGCCGGGCGGTGGCGACGGTGCCGTGGGCGTCGCCGGTCACGGTCCAGGAGCCGGTGTGGGCCTCCATCAGGGCGGGGGTGCGGGTCTGCTTGTAGACGATGCGGCCGGCCTCGGGGAAGCAGACGCGCACCGATTCGGTGGTGTGCGCGGAGCCGTCGGCGGTCAGCGTGTCCATCGACATCACCTGCACCGGGCCCTCCTCGGCCACGTCGAGCCGGGAGACGTGCGGGAGCAGCTTCGGCCACTCGCCGACCCTCTCCAGGAAGGCGTAGACGTCCCCGGGCGGCGCCGCCACGTGGACGGTGTCCTCGAAGGACATCACCAGGCCGTCGAGCCGCCCCCAGCGCTCCCCGAGCCGGGCGATGTTGCCCAGTTCGGCGCGGCTGTTGGTGTCGGTGGCCCGGTTCACCCAGTCCACGTCCTCGGCCCGGTCGCCGGCCACGGAGAACTCGTGCAGGAGGGTCAGCCGGGAGCGTTCGGCGCCCAGCGCCTCCACGGCCCAGGTGCCGGTCATCGCCGACAGCGGGGCGGCGGGGACCTCCTGGCGGAACTCGATCCGGCGGTCGGCCGCGTCCAGGACGCGGCGGGAGGTCCACGACGTGGTCCGGCCGTTGGCGGTGGCCCATACGGCGAGGTGCTCGTGCACCCCGTCGAAGGCGAGGCGCTCCACGTGGACGTTGGGCGGGAAGTACAGCGGCCACTTGGCGGCGTCCGCGATCAGGCCGTAGACCACGCCCGCGGGGGCGGCGACCTCGATCGCGTGCGAGGTGCGGTGCAGGCGCCCGGTGCCGGGGAGGGAGGTGGTCATCAGAAGTTCCCCAGCCCGCCGCAGACGTTGAGCGCCTGGGCCGTGATCGAGGCCGCGAGCGGCGTGGTCAGGTAGCCGACGAGGGCGGCGACCTCCTCGGGGGTGGAGTAGCGGCCCAGCGGGATCTTCGCCTCGAACTCCGCCATGACCTCCTCCTCGGTCCTGTTCCAGGCGCCCGCGTACCCGGCGCGCACCCGGGCGGCCATCGGCGTCTCGACGTATCCCGGGCAGACCGCGTTGACGGTGGTGCCGGTGGTGGCGAGTTCCTTGCCGAGGGACTTGGTGAAGCCGACGACGGCGTGCTTGGAGGCCGTGTAGGGGGCGCCGAGCACCACGCCCTGCTTGCCCGCGGTGGAGGCGATGTTGATGATGCGGCCGTAGGGGCCGGTGCCGAGGCCGCCGCTGCGCAGCGCCTCGCGGGTCACCAGGAACACGCTGTTGAGGTTGGTGTCGATGATGTCGTACCAGAGCTCGTCGGCGATGTCGGCGGTGCGGCCGCCGCCGCTGCGTCCGGCGTTGTTGACCAGGACACCGATCGGGCCGAAGGTTTCGACGGCTGTCGCGACGAGCCGGACGACGTCCTCCTTGACGCGGACGTCCGCCGCCGTGCCCTCGGCTTCCAGGCCTTCGGCGCGCAGGTCCTCGACGGTCTGCTTGACGGCCACCCGGTCGCGGGCGCAGAGGAACACCCGGTGGCCGCGGCGGCCCAGGTCCCGGGCCACGGCCAGGCCGATCCCGCTGGTCGCGCCGGTGACCAGGGCCACGGGGGTGGCGGGCACCGCGTCGTCAGTCGTCGCCGTCATCGTCGTCCCTCCAGGACTCGGGTGGTTGTCCTGACCGTGTCCCGGACCGCTGGGGACGCGTTCGAGGAGCGGTGGAGGAGCGCTGGACCGAGGACCGCCAGGGCGTCCTCGAGCCGTCGCGCGGTGAGGCTGCGGCCGCTGGAGGCGAGGTAGCCGTCGGGGCGGATCAGCACCCAGCCGCCGGAGGCGAGGCCGAGCGCGTCGCGCAGCGCGCCGTCCGGGTCGGGCAGCGGCCAGGGCGCGCTGCCGGCGCCGGCGCCGACGGCCCGGACCGAGAGCCAGTCCCGGGCGGTGGCGGCGGCGCCCTCGGCGGCGGCGCTCGCCTCGTCGCCGTCGGGCACGTAGAGCAGGGTCCAGCGGATGTCGCGGAGTTCGGCGTGCAGGGCGGTGGCCGCAGGGCCGGCGGGCAGGGCGGCCGCGATGGCGGCGGCGCGCGATCCGGCGGGCACCCGCAGCCCGTCGTCACCGGGTCCGTTCAGCGGGGAGTCGGGGTAGCCGAGGAGCAGCCCGGACATCCCGCCGAGGACCTTGCGCTGGATCCTGCGGCGCAGCGGCGGCGCACCGCGCACGACGGAGAAGACGGCCGGGAGCATCACCCCGGCCAGGCTGTTCTTGAGCTGGACGAGGAAGGTCGCCTGCTTGGTGGAACCGAGGAGCCTGCGCCCGACGGGGACGCGTTCCTCCGTGTAGGTATCGAGCAGCGCCCGCCCGGCCCGGCCGTGCGCGGTCATGGCGAGCTTCCAGGCGAGGTTGTACGCCTCCTGGATGCCGGTGTTCATGCCCTGGCCGGAGGCGGGGCTGTGGACGTGCGCCGCGTCGCCGGCGACGAAGACGCGGCCCTCGTGCATACGGGGGACCATGCGCTGCTGGAAGGTGAAGACGGAGGTCCACTCGGGCCGGCCGACGCGGACCTCGCGGCCGAGGCCCGCGCTGAGCCGGGCGGAGAGGCGTTCGGCGCTCTCGAGGTCGTGAGCGGCGCCGGTGGTGCCGGCGCGGGCGGTGGGCGCGGTGTCGAGCAGCCGCCAGTGGCCGTCGCGCAGGTAGGGCACCATCATCAGGGCCTGGCCGCCGGTGTGCACCCAGTAGATGGTGTCGGGCGGCAGGTCGAAGTCGACCTGGGCGTCGGCCAGTTCCCAGGTCTCGCTGGATTCGCCGATCAGCTCCAGTCCGATCTCCTTGCGGACGGTGCTGTGGCCGCCGTCGCAGCCGACGAGCCAGCCGGTCGCGTACTCCTCCGTGCGGCCGTCCGCGTGCTCCAGGCGGGCCCGCACCCCGTGCTCGTCCTGGCGCAGGCCGGTCAGCCGCACTCCCCATTCGGGGGTGACGCCGAGCCGTCCGCAGGCGTCGCGCAGCAGTTCCTCGGTGCGGGTCTGCTCGATGACGACGGTGAAGGGGAAGCGGGTGGGCATCGAGGAGTAGTCGGCTTCGAGCCGCACCAGGCGGCGCCCGCCGGCGTACATGGTGAAGGCCTTGTTGTGGCGGCCGCTCTCCAGCACGGGCCCGGCCACGCCCATCTGGTCGAAGGTCTCCAGGGTGCGCGGGTGGACGGCGACCGCCCGGCTGGTCGCGGCGGGTGCGGGCGCCGCGTCGACGAGCCGTACGCGGATGCCCCGGCGGGCCAGTTCGTGGGCGGCGGTGAGGCCGACGGGCCCCGCTCCCACGACGAGCACCGAGGTCTGGTCGGACGTCACCATGGCGGTCCCTCTCTCTCGGGGCGGTGCTTGTGGCACGTGCGGCGGAACGGCTCAGACGGCGGCTTCGACGGCGGCCCGGCTGTGCAGGGCCTGGCGCAGCCGGCGCCGCTCCGGCTTGCCGACGGGGGTGCGGGGCACGGCGTCGACGACCTCGACGCGGCGGATCCGCTCGAAGCGGGCCAGGCGCCGGTTGGCGCCGTCGACGATCGAGTCGAGGGTGTCGAGGAGGCGGGGTGCGTAGGGCTCGCGCAGCACGATCCCGGCCCAGGTCACGGCGCCGTGGACGGGGTCGGGCCAGCCCGTGACCACGCAGTCGGCCACCCGCGGGTCCTCGGCCAGGACGCTCTCGACGGCGGTGGGCGAGACGAGTTCGTTGTCGTACTTGAAGACGTCCCCGATCCGGTCGACGAGGAACAGCTCGCCGTGCTCGTCGACGTACCCGATGTCCCCGGTGGACAGCCAGCCTTCGCCGTCGACGCCCGGGTCCTCGTCCGGATCCAGGTATCCGGCCATCAGCTGGGGCCCGCGCACCTGCACCTCGCCGGTGGCGCGGGCGCCCAGCGGCTGCCGGCCTTCCAGGTCCACGATGCGGCATTCGGTGCCGGGCACGGGCCGGCCGACGGAGCCGGCCGGGCCTCCGTCGGGGCTCTGGCAGTGCGAGAGCGGGGACAGTTCGGCCATCCCGTAGCCCTGGACGACGGGGACGCCGAGCCGGGCGGAGAGCGCCGCGGCCGTGGCGGGCGCGAGCGCGGTGCCTCCGGACAGGACGGCCGTCAGCGCGGGCCCGGCGGGCACCCCCTCGGTCCACGGGCCGGCCTGCGCGAGCCGGCCGGCGAGCCGGTGCAGCCGGGCGGGCAGCCCGTAGTAGTGGGTGGCTCCGGTACGGGCGGCCAGCGCGAGGGAGGCCAGCGGGTCGGGGCTGGTGCACAGCACCTGGGCGGCGCCCGCGAACACGGCCGAGTTCAGGTGCATGGTGTGGAAGAGCGGAAGGTGGTTGAGGGTGACCGAGCCGCCGTCCAGCCGGTGCGCGGCGGCGGTCTGGGCCGCGTTCGCCACCAGGTTGCGGTGGCTGAGCCGGACCCCGCGGGGGCGTCCGGTCGTACCGGTGGTGAACTGGACGCACGCGTCCGCGTCGAGGTCGGTCACGGGGAACGGGGCCGCGGACAGGCCGCCGGGCAGCGCTCCGGGAAGGCCGTCGCCCTCCGGCCCGACCACCACCACCGCGCGCAGCGCCGGCAGCCGTTCGCGCAGCCTGCCGAGCAGTTCCGCGGTGGCGGCGGGCACGAAGGCGACCTCGACGGCGGCGGCGGAGAAGACGTGCAGCAGCCCCGCCTCCTTGATGAGCGGGTTGACCAGCACGGCCGTGCCGCCACTGCGGACGGCTCCGTAGTAGGCGGCGGGGAACTCCGGCCCGAGGGTGTTGGCCACCCCGATCCGGGCCCCCGGCCGCCCGGTGAGGTGGCCGGCGCAGGCGGCGAACCGGTCGGCGAGGGAGTCGAGTTCGGCGAACGTGAGGTCGCCCGCACCGGTCCTGAGGGCGCAGCCGTCCGGGTCGCGCTCGGCGGCCCGGCGCAGCAGCCCGTCGAGGGGGAGCTGCGGGTAGGTGATGGAACTCGGCACGGCAGGGTCCTCCTCATCCTCCTCATCGGACGTGCCCCACCCTCGGCCCGGGCGCTTGAGAAGGATTCGAAGCGGGCTCGATGTCCGGTGCAGAAGCTGTCGGGCATGACCCCGACCACGACGATCGACGCGATGGACCGGTCCGCGCGGGAGCAGGTGGAGTTCGGCGTCCTCTATGCCGAGGTCCAGCAGTTCTACGCGCACCAGATGCAGCTCTTCGATTCGTTCCGGGCCGAACCGTGGGCTGCGACGTTCACCGAGGAGGCCGTCTTCGACGTCCCGACCCTGCCGGAGCCGGTGCGCGGGCGGGCCGCGCTGGCGGCGTGCGTACGCCACAACGAGGAAGTGGCGCGGCGCACGGGCGAGCGGCTGCGGCACTGGCTCGGCATGCTCGACGTACAGCAGCGCCCGGACGGCACGGTCCGCACGCGCGCCTACGCGCTGGTGTACATGACCCCGCCGGACGGCGTCCCGAAGGTGCACCGCGTGTGCGTCATGGAGGACACCCTGGTCCGCTCCCGCGGCCGCTGGCGCACGGCACACCGCCTGGTCTCCCGCGACGACCTGCCGTAGCCGGTCCCCGGCCCCGTCCTGACGCCGTGGCGGCGCACGTCAGCCGTTGACCCGCCGCAGCGGAACGACCACGCGCCGACCGGTGGCCTTCGCGCCCAGACGGAAGAACTTCACCTGGCCCACCTTGTGCGTGAACTCCATCCACCCCTCCGCCTCCAGCTCGCGCCGGCTCCGGGAGAAGTGCGAGGGGGGAATGCCGACGATCTCAGCCAGCTCTGCGGCCGTCATCTCCACCGAGTGGTCCATCCCGCCGAAGATCGCGTACGTCATCAGCAGGTTCTGCTTGAGGTGCGACAGTCCGCTTATCCGCAGACGCAGACCTTCGAGCTCGGGGTACGGGCTTTGGCGTGACATGGCGTTCGTCCTTCGGTGCTGCGTCGGGTCTCCCCGGGAGAGTAGGAAGGTGGTAGGCGGCTGCTGCGCCCGACAACGCCTGACGGGGCCGGGCGCGTGCGGTCAGTCCCCCAGGAACGTCTTGCGCCAGTCCAGCGGTTTCATGGCCGGCGCGGCCTCGGCGAGGGCCTGCGCGGAGGCCGTCTTGAGGCTGCTGAGCCATCGTCACGGAGAACTCTGAGCCGGTTCAGCCGCCGACTGCGCGCAGGTGCCCCCCGGGCCGGTCGCGCTCACGCTCTATCTCCGGCGTCAGACGGTAGACGCGCAGGCTCTTCGATACGGGCACCTCTTCCAGCCAGCCGAGGCCTACCAGTTCCTTGCGCGTGCGGGAGAACACGGGTGCGCTCATGCCGGCGGTCTCTGCCAGGACGGTTGCCTTCTCGATCACGGAGCCGTCCGCGCGCTGTTCTGCGGCTGCGTAGGTGATCACGACGAGCCGCTGGTTCGGGGTGAGGACACGGCCCGTGCGCTTGAGGAGGTAGTTCACGTCCTCGCTGTCGTGAATCTTCATTCGGAGGCTTCCTTCTTGTTCGTCTTGCGGCGGCTTGTGCGCGGGGTGCCGACGCGCATCTCCGGCGGATTCCAGTCCTTCACCGCTTCTCGATGCTGGAAGCCCGATCCGATGAACGCAAGATATGGCGTCGTCCGGTAGAAGGTCGTACGACCCACTCCTCCGGCCGGGACCAGGAGGCGGGCGGTCTTGAGGAGCTTCACGGTCTTACTCAGTGCGTCCGGGCTCATGCCGAGCTCGGCGGCGATTTCCACGCCGGTCATCTCCACCGGGCCCTGCTGTGCCTCGGTGGCGAACCAGTACCAGACGAGCACGCGGAACTGCCGGTCGGTGAGGCCGGACGCAGCCGAAGCGAGCTCGCGGCCTTTGCGGATGCCGACGTTGACATGAGGACCGCCGAAGGCGTACTTCGCCCGTTTGACCTCCTCGATGTCTCCCGTCTCCTCGTCGACGAGAGCAAGGATCTGCCGTGCGGGCTGTGCCATGAGACCGTCCCCCTGGAGTTGCTCTGAGCCAAGCGATCCGATTCCCGAGACGGGTTGCTTAGCTAGAAGCACATTGCCACATTGCTAAGCGTCCCGATCGCAGAAACGGTTCAATTGCCGCGTCGACAACCGACCCAACCCGACTCCCCGATCGGGTAACCCGATTCCAGGATCGGGTCAGGAATTACATCTCCGCAGGTCAGGCGAGTGCGGGGGCTACGTTCTTCTTAGTCCGCCATCAGGAACGACAGCCACCCCCGGTCCCTCGTGGGTCTGGGGTTGGTGGGGCCTGGCCCCGCACCTCGACCAGGGCCACGGCCCCGGCAGGCGGCTGCTCGCCCCATCGCTCCGCGAAGGCGCTCCCAGGTGGGTCCACCGCCGGCGACCACCGGTGCCCGCCGGGTCGGCGCGGGAGGAGGCGAATCAATTGGCGTGGCTGGTACCGGGGCTGGCTGATGCCCACATTGCTACCGGATCCCGCATGACGGGCATCGTCGTGGCTCGCTTTCTGTGGTTGCCGTTCCGACTCGGTGCATGGCGATCCGAGTACTGCGGCCGCAGGGCCACTCCCGTACGCGGAGGTTCGCGGAGCCACGGTGGAGGCTTTCGCCTGAGCGATCAGGCAGCAGGACCGACCCATACCTGCGCTGCCGTGAGGCCTTCCTCAGGACCTACCGGCACGCGTTGAGCAGCCAGAGGGGAGGTCCGAACCTTCGATCACCTCCCCGGAGCCTCACCTGGACAGGGGCCCGGTGTTACCGCCGCACGTCCTTCGACCCGTCGCTGTCAGGCCTCAGCCCGCCGAGCCCAGAACAGGACGTGACCGCTGTCGCCCTCGGGCACGAACTCCTCGTGAACCACGTCAAAGCCGGCTTGCACGAGCCATGCGCGGTTCGTAGGGGCGTCGGCGTGGCTCCACCACATCGCGGCCCCGCCACCGAGCCAGTTCTCATCGGTCCCGGTCCAAGCCCGATGCCCGGAGGTGCTCAGGAACCAGCCTCCCGGCCGCAGCCAGGAAGCGATCCGCTCCAGCAGGGCAGGCTGTTCCTCCAATGGAACATGGATCAGGGCGTACAGACAGACAACGGCGTCGAAGCTGTCCCGGGGGAACTCCGAGGTCGTGGCATCAGCCCGGATGAAGTGGGCGTCGGGCACAAGCTCCCTGGCCCTGCGGATCTGGACCTCGCTGATGTCGACACCCGTCACGCGGTGACCCGCCGCGACCAGGGACCGGGCTACGGGAACCCCGGTGCCGCACCCGATGTCCAGGACGGTGCCTGTCTCGGGGAGCCGACCGAGCAACTCCTCGATCCACGGACCGTATTTCGACTCGCTGCCAAATACCCTTTCGTAGTGCTCCGACAGTACGTCGTACCCGCGCCGGACCACTTCCTTCGGATCTTCAACGTTCACGCGCGCACGCTACGGCGCACCTGTCGGGAGCGCGACCGCATTTCGCTCAGGTTCAGTGGCCGGCCGTCCACGCGGGCCGTCAGACCCGCGTCACCAGCAGGGCGCTGTGCGTACCGGCGAAGCCGCTGCCCACCGTGAGGGCCGCCCCGACGCGCCGTTCGCGGGCGGTGACCGGGGTGTAGTCCAGGTCGCAGACCGGGTCGGGCTCGTGCAGGTTCGCCGTCGGCGGGACCACGCCGTGCTGGACGGCCAGGAGGCAGGCGGCCACGGCGAGGGCGCCGAGCGCGCCCAGCGAGTAGCCGATCATCGAGGCGACCGCGCTGACCGGTACCCGGTGGGCGTGGGCGCCGAGGGCGCGCTTGAGCGCGACGGTCTCGTGCACGTCGCCGCTGCGGGTGCCGGCGCCGTGCGCGGCCACGTGGTCGACGGCGTCCGGGGCCAGGCGGGCCTCGTCGAGGGCGGCCCGGACGGCTTCCGCGAGGTCGGCCCCGCCGGTGCGCAGCGCGGTCATGTGGAAGGCGCTGCTGCGCGAGCCGAACCCGGCGATCTCGCCGTACACGCGGGCCCCGCGGCGCCGCGCGTGTTCGAGTTCCTCCACGACGAGGAGGGCCGCGCCCTCGCCCAGGACGAATCCGTCGCGGGTGCGGTCGAAGGGCCGGGCGGCGCCCGCCGGGTCGTCGTTGCGGTGGTGCGAGGCGATGCGTACGGCGTCGAAGGCGGCCAGCGTCATCGGCGAGATCGGCGCCTCGCTCGCCCCGGCGACGACGACGTCGGCGATGCCCTCTCGGATCAGATCGAGGGCGTGCCCGAGGGCGTCCAGGCCGGATGTGCAGCCGGTGGAGAGCAAGGAGACCGGGCCCTGCGCGCCGACCGCGCGGGCCACTTCGGCGGCCATCGAGGAGGGCACGAAGTAGTCGTACAGCCGATCCGCCGCGCGCGCGTGGCCGAAGGCCGTACCGGCAGGGGTGGCCGCGGTGGCGGCGGCGAACTCCCGGTCCAGGGAGCTCGCGCAGCCGAGCGCGCTGCCCAGCGACACCGCCCGGCGCACCGGATCCGCGAGGCCGTCCAGCCCGCTGCCGTCCAGCCCGCTGTCGGCCAGCGCCTCCCGTGCGCCCGCCACCGCGAACTGCGCCACGCGGTCCAGCCGCAGCGCCTCGGTCAGGCTGAGCCCGCGGGCCAGCTCGTCGAACTCGGCCTCGGCGGCGACCTGTGAGCGGAACCCGGACGGGTCGAAGCGGGTCAGCGCCCCCGTGGCGGTGCGCCCGGAGGTGAGCAGGTCCCAGTAGCCCCGCACCCCGGTGCCGCCCGGGGCCACGACGCCCAGGCCGGTGACGACGGCCCGCCTCACCGGCCCCTCACCACGGCAGACGCGGCAGCCACGGCCGAGGCGGCAGACACGGCAGACGCGGGCCCCGCCACCCGCGCCACGACCCGTGCGGCCCGCCCGATCAGCCGCGGCAGCACCCGGTCGCGTACGAAGAAGTGCCCGCCGGGCACCGTGCGGTGGACGAACGGGCCCGTGGTCCAGCGCGCCCAGCCCGCCACCACCTCGGGGGTGACCAGGGGATCCTCGCGCCCCGAGACCGCCAGGACCGGCACGGGCAGCGGTGTCGCGTCCCGGCGGGCCGCGGTGCGCAGCGCTCCGGCGAGCCGGAGGTCGTCGCGCAGGACGGGGAAGACCATGCGGTGCCAGATGTCGCCGGGTCCGGTGCCGGCCGGTACCGCGTCGAAGGTGTCGAGCAGCCCGAGCAGTGCCGCGTCGGGCAGGTCGGCGGAGGCCGCCAGCGCGGCGGGCCCGTCGGGCGGGGGCACGGCGCCGAGGGCCAGCAGGGCGGGCAGCGGCAGTCCGTGCTCGTACAGGTGCCGGGTGAGGGTGTGGGCGACGATCCCGCCGAGGCTGTGCCCGTACAGCACGTACGGTTCCCCGGCGCGCGCCAGCGTGGCGACGAGCGGCGCGAGGTCCTCCAGGAGCCCGGCCCGGTCGGTCACCCGGGCCTCGCGGCGCCGCCGGTCCCGCCCGGGCAGCGGCCACGCGTCGGACTCCGTGCCCGGCCCGAGCAGCCTCGGCCAGTGGTGGAAGGCCGAGACCCCGGCCCCCGCGTGCGCGAAGCACCACACCCGTACGCCCATCCTCGTGCCCCTCCCGTGCCGGACCGGGCCGCTCAGGCCGCGTACAGGTTGAAGGTCGATCCTCCCCGCGGTCCGGCGACCACGTCGAGCGCCGGGTCGACCGCGAGCATCGCGTGGTGCAGCCGCTGGAGCTGAGGCGAGGGCTCCACGCCGAGGTCCTCGATCAGCCGGGCCCGCATTCTGCGGTAGATGTCGAGGCCGGTGGCCTGGCGGCCCGAACGGTAGAAGGCCACCATCGCCTGCGAGTGCAGTCCCTCGTGCTGGGGGTGGCGGGCGATCAGCTCCTTGAGCTCGGCGAGGAGTTCGGTGTGCCGGCCGAGGCGCAGGTCGGCGTCGATGCGCCGCTCGATGGTGCCGAGCCGGCTCTCCTCCAGGCGCATGACCTCGATCTCCAGGATCGGCCCGACGCGCACGTCGACCAGCGCGTTGCCGTTCCACAGCCCGAGGGCCCGGCGCAGCAGCGTGGCGGCGGACTCGTCGTCGCCCTGTTCGAAGGCGTTCTGGCCGCGCGTCACGAGCTGCTCGTACTCGTGGACGTCGACGGACTCGGGCGGGATCTGCAGGAGGTATCCGCCGTGGCGGGTGGCGAGCACCTCCTTGGCGTTGCCCGGGGCGCCCGGTCCCATGGCGGTGCCGAGGCGCCGGCGCAGCTGGAGTATGTAGGTCTGGAGGGTGGTGAGCGCGCTGTGCGGCAGCTGCGTCCCCCATATCTCTTCCATGAGTGTCGGTACGGGCATGACCCGGCCGGGGTAGAGCGCGAGCAGGGCGAGGATCTGGCGGGGCTTGCGTGCGGTCGGAACAATCGAGCCCCCGTTGACCTCGGCGCTCAAGGGACCCAGAACCTGAATCTGCATGGTCTCCTCCGTCACTTTCGTCGAGTTCCCCTCGATTTCCAGCCTTGACCCGTGCACGGTAGCGGGACTCCGCGAATAACCTCCGGATGCTTGAGCAGCCGTCGAGCGCGCTTCCAATTTCCTTTTCGTACAGGGGAGTTGCCGCTGGCGAAGGCGGTATACGGAAGGGCCTGCACTCCTTTTCCGCATTGCCACGGGCCGTTCGACCGACGCTTGAATCCTCCTGGAACGAGGGACTGTTTCCGGTCACGCAGGTCAGGTCAGGCGCAGTACCCGGGGTGCCGGGCGCGCCCAGGGAAATCCCTGCCGCAGATGAACGGCCGGCGGGCCGCCCGCCGGGCGTTCGAGCCGCACGGCGACCGCGGCGAGCGTCTCCGGCACCGGCTCGAACTCCAGGAAGCACCACCGGTCCGCGTCGCCATCGCCCTGCCCGTCCACCGTGAAGGCGAACGTGCCGCACTCGGCGGCGCGCGTGAAGGTGTACGTGCACGGGGCCGCGGCCGGGTCGGGTCCGGCGCCTCCGGCGCCCTGCGCGCACGCCTTCGCGTACGCCTGCCGGAGCGTCCACAGCCGCATGGCGCGGCGGGTGCGCGCACGCCCCCGGGGCGCGGCGGCGATCCAATCGCGTTCCGCCCGCGGGAAGGCCTCGACGACGCCGTCCAGGGCCGCCGCACCCCGGCCGAGGTGCTCCACGTCCACGCCGATGCGGTGGCCGCGGGCCACGCCGACGAGGGTGTGGCCGGGCGTGCGGGCGAGGTTGAAGTCCAGCGCGGCGCCCCCGCGCGGGAGTCCGCCCGGCGGCGGCTCGAGGTGGGGCCTGCCGTAGGGGGAGCGCCGCAGGACGGCCTCCGCCTCGGGGATGCCGGTCTCCATGGCCAGCACCCGGCGCAGCAGGGTGTGCGCCACGAGGTACTGGCGCCGGTCGCGTTCGAAGAGGAAGCGGGAGGCGGTCTCCCGTTCCTGCTCGTCGAGCCAGTGCGCGGCGAGGGTCGCCGAGACCGCGGGGGCGAGGTCCGCGTCGGGGCAGAACCAGAGGCTGATGCTCACCGGACGGCGCTCACCGCGCAGGCAGCCACAGCGCGGTGCGCAGCAGGGCGGACGGCGGGAGCGGGACGGACACCGCCGAGGCGCCCGGCGCGGCCTCCAACGCGGCCCAGTCCACGTCCACCCCGGTCAGCCACAGGTCGCGCAGCTGCCCGAGCCGGCCGCCGCGCCACAGGGCGGCGAGGTAGTCGGCGCTCTCGGGGGCCTCACCGAGGCGCATCGGGTCCCGGCGCCCGCCGCGCAGGTCGGCGCACGGCGTCTCCTCCTCCTCCAGCAGGCGCCCGAGTTCCTCCACGCCGTGGACGACGAAGGCGAGCCGGCAGTCCATGGCGGCGCGCCCGGTCCGCAGTCCGCGGGCGACCGCCGCGAGGCCGGGCACCTCGTGGCCCGCCCGCAGCCACTCCCCGAGCCGCCGTGCCGTGGCCCGCGCGTGCTCCGGGGTGGGCCCGGACACCAGTACGAGTTCCGCACGTCCGGCCGAGTGCTCCCGGACCGGCGGTTTCGGGGCTGCGTACTCCTCCAGCACCACCTGGGCGTCCACTCCGCCCGCGCCGCGCAGACCCGCGACCGCCCGTCGGGGTACCGAGGGGTCCGCCGGGTCGGGGCGGCTCCAGGGTTCGGCGGCCTCCCGGCCCGGCGCGGGGAGCAGGACGCCGTGGCGCAGCTGGAGGACGGCCCGGGTGAGCAGTGCCAGTCCGATGGCCGGGCCGCCGCCCTCCCCGACGGAGGGCCGCGCGCACGGCGCTGTCTCCCGCAGGCCCGGTTCCTGTTCGGCGGCCCCGGCCCGGTCCAGGGCCGCGGCGAGGGCAGCCCCGCCCCGGGCGTGGGCCGCCGCGCTGCCGCGGACGACGGCGTGGACGGTGTCGCCGTCGGCGAGGGCCCGGTCCAGCGGCTTCAGCAGCAGCGCCCCCACCGCCTCGCCCGCGCCCGGTCCTCGGCTCCGGGGGTGCAGCAGCAGGTGGACGCCTCCGACGAGGGCGGCCGTGCACTCCCCGCGTTCCAGGGCCGCGAGCGCGAGGTGCAGGGCTGTCGGCACGGAGGCCTCGGCGGTGTCCACGCACTGGCTGGGGCCGGTCAGGCCGAGCACCCGGGAGACTCCGTTGGCGATGTCCCAGTGGCCGCCGCGCGAGGGCGTGCCCGCCTCGGCGGCGAGCAGCGGCCAGTCGCCGGCTCCCGCGCCGACGAACACCCCGACGTTGCGGGGCGTTCCGTCCGGGGCGCGCAGGGCGTCGAGCCGGCTGCCGGTGCATCCGCCGTCCTCGAAGGCCTCCCAGGCGGTCTCCAGCAGCAGCCGTTCCCGGGGGTCGGTCAGGGCGGCCTCCTTCGGGTCGAGCCCGAAGAACTCCGCGTCGAACTCCGCGACCCGCTCCAGGTAGTGGCCGGCGTCGCCGCCGGGCCGGCCGGGCGGCGGCGCGGCAGCCGTGTCCCGGCCCTCGCACAGCAGCCGCCAGTACTCCGCCAGGTCGCGCGCCCCCGGATAACGTCCGGCCATCCCGACGACGGCCACGGGGGCCGCCCGCAGGGGCAGTTCCCGCGTCGGGGGCTCGTACGGCGTCATGGGCGCGACCGGCGCGACCGGCGCGACCGGCGCGACGGCCGTCGCGGCCGTTCCGTCGGCGGCGCCGAAAGCGCTGAGGGCGTCAACGGCGTTAACGCCGTTAACGCCGTTAACGGTGCTGCCCGTGCCGGCGGTGCCGACGACGGGCGCCAGCAGGGCCACCGCCTGTCTCCGGTCCAGGGTCCCGTCCTTGAACCGGGTCAGAATCTCCCGCTCGTCCATCCCGGCCCGTCTCCCCTCAGACCTGGGCCCGGCGCGGCAGCAGCAGGAGCGCCTCGGCCACGCTGAGCCGCCCGTCCTGCAGCGCGTCCAGGAGCAGTTCGAGCTCCCGGACGGCCGGCGGGGCGGCCGGGACGCCGGTCCGCCGGGCGATGTACGCCGCGAGCGCGTCCAGCGTCCGGTACTCGTGCAGCACCACGGCCCGCTCGTTCAGCCCGAAGACGCGGTTGACGACGGAGACGAACTCGGCGCCGAGGAGCGAGTCCACCCCCAGCCGCGGGAACGGGGTGTCCGCGTCCACGTCCCAGCTGTCGCAGCACAGGATCGCGGTGAGCTGCTCGCGCAGTACGTCGACGATCTCCGTGCCCGGGACCACCGGGACCGGCGGCACCTGCGTGACGGGCACGGCGGCGGAGGCGACCGGGACGACCTGCAGCGCCACCGGGTCGGCCGCCCGCACCACCTCCCGGGCGAAGGCGGCAGGAGTGGGGTGGTCGTAGAGGTCGCTCGGGCACAGGGCGGTCCCGTAGCGGGCGTTGACCACGGCCACGAACTCCGCGATCAGCAGCGAGCCGAGGCCGAGGAACTGGAAGGTCTGCTCGGGGTCGATCTTCTGCGGGTCCACCTTCAGCACGTCGCCGAGCACCCCGATGATGTCGGGCAGCACGTCGGCGGCGCGCGGTGGAGCGGAAGGACGGTCGTTCGTCATCGGTGACTCCTCCAAACCGGCGCCGATGCGGGTCAGCCGGCGCTGCCCGGGAATCCGTGCGCGTACGCGGCCCTCGGCGCCGCCGTACGGAAGCCGTCCTCCGCGCCCTCGGGTACGAGGCCGGGCAGCAGCAGCGTCCACAACGCGGCCACCCTGCGCTGGAGCTCCGCGCCGGGCATCCCGGTGCCCGCCATCACCTCGATCCCGCACACGGTCGCGGCGACGAGCGATTCGGCGCCCTCCCAGGGGCACCCCTCGCGCAGCTCGCCCGCGTCCCGGGCCCGGCGCAGCAGCCCGCAGGCCGCCGCGACCCAGACGCGGTGGAAGTCGGTGAGGGCGGGCAGGGTGTCCGCGCACTCCTTGGTGATCCGGAAGCTGGCGGGCACGGCCGGCTCGTCGAGCAGGGCCCGGGCCAGCCAGTGCGTCGCGTCGACCAGCGACTGGAGCGGGGAGAGCCCGGAGGCCTCCAGCGCCCGCAGGGATTCGTCGAGCAGCGCGCATCCGCGTTCCTGGACGGCCACGGCGAGTTCGTCCTTGGAGGCGAAGTGGAAGTACAGGGCCCCCTTGGTCACTCCGGCCGAGGCGGCGATCCCGCCGAGGGTCGCGTTCGCGTAGCCGTGGCGGTGGAACCATTCGGCCCCGGCGTGCACGAGCTTGCGGCGGGTCCGCTCCGAGCGCTCCTGCACGGCGGCGCCGGCCCGGCCCGCGCCCCGGCTCCGGGGCCGTGCCGCGGCGCGTACCGCGGTCCGGGCCGTCGTACGCGTCGTGGTCGGGGATGTCGTACGGGCTGCCGCCCGGTCGGTCGTACGGTCCGTCGCGCGGTCTGGCGTGCGGTCCGTGCTGCGGTCCGTGCTGCGGTCCGTCGTCTGAGGTGTCGCCCTCACGCGCGCGGCCATGTCAGCCCACGCGTACCAGTCGTCCGCCACCCGCCTCCGGCACCTCTGCCAGGCCGTCGGGGCTGGCCATGAGGATGGAGCGCTGGAGCCGGCGCAGGGAGGTGGAGGGTTCGAGGCCCAGTTCCCGTACGAGCGTCGCGCGCAGCCGCTGGTAGACGTCGAGGGCCTCGCCACGGCGGCCGGAGCGGTGCAGGGCGAGCATGAACTGGCCGTGCAGGTTCTCGTGCGTGCGGTACTGGCTGACGAGCACGGTCAGTTCGGCGAGCAGCTCGCGGTGCCGGCCGAGCCGCAGGTCCGCCTCGATGCGCTGGTCGAGGGCGCAGAGCCGGGTCTCCTCCAGCCGCCGGGTCTCCATGTCGAGCTGGATGCCGCCCTGTACGTCGGCGAAGGCGGGGCCCGACCACAGCGCCAGGGCCTCGCGCAGCTTGCGGGCGGCGCCGGGGAAGTCACCGGCGTCCATGGCCCGGTAGCCCATTCCGGAGAGCCGTTCGAACTCGCGTATGTCGCTGAGGCCGCCGCCGCTGTCGAGCAGGTAGCCGCCGGGCAGCGTGACGAGCACGTCCTTGGCGGTGCGCCGCCGGCCCTCGCACTCGCCGTCGCCCTCGGCGGGCGCGCCCTGCTCCAGGGCCGTCGCGATGAGGGTTCTTAACTGCAGTACGTAGGTCTGGAGCGTGGTCCGGGCGCTGCGCGGCGGGGTGCCCGCCCACAGCTCTTCGATCAGTGCCGATACCGGGACCACCTGGTCGGCATGGAGCGCCAGTATCGCCAGTACCTGTCGCGGCTTGGGGGCGGTCGGCGTGACGGAGATCCCCTGCTCCCGCACGGCCAGTGTGCCCAGTACTTCGATGTCCACGCCGTACTCCCCTGTCCTTGGATGAGCCGGTCTCAGTTAAAAACAGGACCCACGGTTTGTCAATAGAAAACCGACCGTGCTGTTTTGAGTTCATCACCCATCCATTCTGGGCCCAAACCTGCCTCTGACCTGCATATATCTGCTCGGGTCCGGGATCGACGGCGCCCACAGGAAGACTCCAGGGCCACTCCAGAACGGGCCGATACGCTGCTAAAACAAACCGGTTGCGCCGTACTGTCTAGCGGGCGCGGGTGCCCTCGGCCTCCAGGTCGGCGAGCAGGGCCGGCGCCACCAGGGTCGGCAGCAGCAGGCGCCAGAACCGGCTGACCGTCGCGGCCGAGAGCCACTCCGCGTCCCGGGACCCGAGCACCTCCAGGCCCACGGTCGCGGCCACCACGGCGCCCCCCGCGTCGCCCGCGGCCACCTCGGGCCGCAGCTCGCCCCCGGCGTCGGCCCGCTCCAGGGTCTGCTCGACCCACTGCCGCCACTGCCCGCGCAGATCCACCCGGGGCGAGCGGGACACCTCACCGCTCAGCTCGAACCCGGCCCGCAGCACGACGTCCGCACGCAGCGCGCCGGCCAGCCCGTGGGTGACGTCCACCAGGACCTGCACGCGGCTCGCTCCGCTCGCGGCCTCGGCGCCGGTGACGGCCAGCAGCCTGGTCAGCGCCGCCCCCTCGACGGCATCGGCCAGCGCCGCCTTGCTGGCGAAGTGGAAGTGCAGCGCCCCGTTGCTCACCCCGGCCAGCGAGCTGATCGCGGTGAGCGACGCGACCGGGAAGCCCTCCCGGTCGAAGACCTCGGCCGCCGACCGGATCAGGGCGTCGCGCGTGCGCGCCGCGCGTTCCTGCTTGACCATGGGCTGCTCCGTCACTGCGAGAGAGTGCGCGCCCGGTGAGGCGGGCAGGGCAAAGGTGCCGCGGAGCTGCGCGAGGAGGCGGTCCCGCTCAACGGAGCACTATAACAAACCGCCTGTGCGGTTTTTGTGTGGGCGGGCCACGGTCCACCCCGGCTCGACTGCGGGGATCTGCCCAGCCGAGGGCGTCCGGCCACCTTCGGCACCGGCGCTCAAGACCGGCTCGCAGCCCACTCGAGCGGCCTATGCCCCCAGCAACACCTAAATACTGGGCGGAAGTTGTGAAGAAAGACGGGACAAGCCGCCCGACCAGGAGTAAGAGGTAATGAAGAGAAGATCCCTCCACTTCACCCGATAGCGGATGGTCGGGTACCGCTAGAGATTAAACCGGCTGGTCTGTATCTTCCTGGCCCAGAGACACCGAGGCACAAGCCCTTCTCGCCAGCGCAGCCTAGGGGGAGCCATGTCCGCCAGCACGTTTCGCGTCGAGTCCAAGGTCAGCACCGCAGCGGGAGGCCTCGCCTCTCCCCTGTCACTCCAGAACGGCTTCCGGTTCCCGTCCCTCACCGTCACCGTTCCGAAGGAACTCGTCCACCGGGCGTCCGTCGCCGAGGTCGTGCTCACCGACTGGCAGCGACTGACGGAGGACCGCTTCCTCGTGTCCGCCCAGTGGCCCCGCGCCCACAGCTTCTTCACGCCCGTCGCGGACGGCTACCACGACCCGCTCATCATGTGCGAGACGGTCCGCCAGTACAGCATCCTGCTGGCCCATGCCGAATTCGGCGTCCCGCTCGGCCACCAGTTCATCATGTGGGACCTCGGCATCACCGTGCGCCCCGAGCACCTGCGCGTGGGCCTGGAGCCCGCCTCGCTCGACATCGAGATCACGTGCACCGAGGTGGAGCGGCGCGGCAAGAACATCTCGAAGCTCCGCTTCGAGTCGGTCGTATGGCGCGACGGCTACGTCGTCGCCACCGGGAACGGCTCGTGCTCCTGCATGCCGCCGGCGGTCTACCGGCGCATACGCGGCGCGCACACCCTCGGCGACGACTGGCACCAGCTCCCGCTCACCAGCCCGGCGGCCCCGCAGAGCGTGGGCCGCATGTCCCCGATGGACGTCGTCCTGTCCCCCACGGCCGAGCCGGACCGCTGGCAGCTGAGAGTGGACACCCGCCACCCCGTCCTCTTCGAACACGCCGTGGACCACGTCCCGGGCATGCTGCTCCTGGAGGCCGCCCGGCAGGCCACGGCCGCCCTGCTCGGCCGCTCGTCCTACCTCCCGCTCTCGGTCGCCGGCCAGTTCATGCGGTACGCCGAGCTGAACTCCCCCTGCATGATCGAGGCCCGCAGGATCGCCGGCCCGTCCCCCGACGGCGAGGAGACCGTGCTGGTCACGGCCCATCAGGACGGCGTCCTCGTCTTCAGCGCCACCGTGACGGCGGGCACGCACGGCTGCTGACGGTGCGCGGGCCTGTACACGGGCCCGCGCACAGGCCCCGTACACAGACGCCGTACGCAGGCCCGTACGCGCACCGCCGCGCACGCCCAGACGCACAGGCACAGGCACGCGCACGCGGACGCGGACGCGGACGCGGACGCGGACGCCGCCGGGTTCCCGCCTCACGCGGCCCCGAACGCCCCCAGGTGGTCACTCGCCCACGCCCTGAAGGACCCGGCCGGACGCCCCAGCAGGGCCGGAACCGTGTCGTCCACCCGGCCCTTCCCGGCCTGCAGCTGCCGCCCCGCCCGGTACACGAGGGCGTCGGCCACGGCCACGGGGTGGACCCTGCGCAGCGCGGTGCGCGCCTGCTCCGGTTCCAGTTCCGCACAGCGCAGCGGGCGGCCCAGCAACTCGGCGAGCTGGGCCGTCTGTTCGACCGCCGTGAGCGCCCCGGGTCCGGTCAGCGTGTAGGTCCGACCCGCGTGCCCGTCCTCGGTGAGCGCCCGCACGGCCACCTCCGCCACGTCCCGCGGATCGACGCAGGCGACGGCCGCCGTGGGGTGCAGGGCCCGGACCACTCCGTCCTGCCGCACGGACCGGGCCCAGGAGAGGGCGTTGGACATGAAGGCACGGGGGCGCAGCAGCGTCCACTCCATGCCGGAACCGCGCACCGCCTCCTCCTGGGCGCGCTGCCCCCGCGACAGCACGTCGTCGGCCCCGTCGTCCGTGACGGCCGCGGCGGACAGCTTCACCACGTGGCGGACCCCGGCCGACCGCGCGGCCCGCACGACGCGGGCGTCGTCCTCCCCCAGCCGGTTGGTGACCAGGAAGAGGGCCGTCACCCCGTTCAGCGCCGCCGCGAGCGAGCGCGGGTCCTCGTAGTCCCCGTAGACGGTGCGGGCCCGCCGCGGTGCGTCCGCGACCCGCTCCGGGTCCCTGGCCATGATCCGGACCGGCCGGTCGGTGGGGAGCCTGCGGACGACCTCGCGTCCGATCGTCCCGGTGGCCCCAGTGACGAGGATCATGCTGTTTCTCCTCCGGCATTCAACATCTTGTGCCTCATGGATCGGACGTAGACCATTGGAATCTGTAAGATACGAACTGAGCGGTTTTTTTTATTGACCTCGAACTCGTGATCCTGGGAAGGGAGAGCCGGCGTGGCAGAGCAACTCCGAGCCGTCCGTACACGTCAGGCGATCCTGGTGGCAGCGGCCAAGATCTTCGAGGAGTACGGGTACCAGGCCGCGACGATCTCGCAGATCCTCAGCGCGGCCGGGGTGACAAAGGGCGCCCTGTACTTCCACTTCCAGTCGAAGGAGGACCTGGCGCAGGGCGTGCTCGCCGAGCAGGACCAGCGCCTCGTCCCGCCCACCCGGGCCACCAAGGTCCAGGAGCTCGTCGACGCGGTGATGCTGCAGGCGCACCGCCTGTCGACCGACCCCATCGTGCGCGCCGGCGTCCGGCTGACGATGGACCAGCGGGCGCACGGCCTGGACCGCAGCGGCCCGTTCCTGCGCTGGAGCGAGGTCGGCGTCCACTTCCTCCAGCAGGCGCAGGAGCAGGGCGAGCTGCTGCCCCACGTCGTGCTGACCGAGACCGCGGACGTCATCGTGGGGTCCTTCGCCGGCGTCCAGTCCATGTCCCAGGCCATCTGCGACTACAGCGACCTGGTGAGCCGGGTCTCGGCGCTGATGCGGCACGTGCTGCCCAGCGTGGTGGTGCCCTCCATCCTCGCCTCGCTGGACCTCTCCGAGACCCGCGGTGCCACGGTCTACGCCGAGGCCCTGAAGGCGGCCGAGGAGCAGGAGCTCGCGGGCGCCGTCGGCTGAACCACCGGCCCGGACCACGCCACGCCCCCCACCCCACCCGGCGGCCCATCCGCACCGGGCCACTCCGCCGCACCCGGCGCCGCGCCGGACCGCCCCGCCGCGCCGGGCCACTCCGCCGCGCCCGGGCGCCCCACCCCACCCGGCCGCCCCGCCGCACCCGGCCGCCGGGTGCTGCCGACCGGCCGGGGCACTGCCCGCCCGTCACGCCCGTCGGCCGCGTCCGCAACCGGCCGCCCCAGGTACTCCGACACCGCCGCCGACAGCTCCGCGGCGCCGGGCGTCCACGCCAGGTAGCCGTCGGGTCTCACCAGCAGCGCGTCGTACGGCACGTCGGGCGTGGGCAGCGCCCGCACCACGTGCAGCGCCCCCTCCCACGACCGCGCCTCCGCCTCGCGCGAGGCGCCCTGCTCGCCCAGCAGCAGGAGCAGCGGGCGGCCGTCCCGCAGGAGCCCGATCACATCCGTCGGACCCGTCTCCGTGTGCAGCGGCGCGTTGTAGAGAAACGTTCCTGCACCGGGCGAGGCGCGATCCGCGGAAACCGGGAGCACCGTGTCCTGTGCGCTGATCATGCCGCTGAGCCGCCCGTGACCACCGCCCGCGGACAGCAGCTCGGTGAACACCGTGCGCAGGGCGTCCGGTTCGGGTCCCGGCCGCATCAGGGCCAGCTGGGCCCGGGTGTTGCCGATGACCCGCTCGGCGGCGGGCCTGCGCTCCGCGTCGTACGTGTCGAGCAGCTCCGGGGCCGCCGTGCCGCGCACGGCGAGCGCCAGCTTCCAGCCGAGGTTGAGGGCGTCCAGCACCCCGGTGCTGAGGCCCTGGCCGCCGATCGGGAAGTGCACGTGCGCCGCGTCCCCCGCGAGGAATACACGGCCCGCCCGGAAGGTCCGGGCCAGCCTGGTGGCGTCGCTGAACCTGCTCAGCCAGCGGGGATCCGCCATGGCGACCTCGTGCCCGGCGATCCGGGACACCTCCCGCCGTAACTCCCCCAGCGTGGGCTCCCGGTGCCGGTCGCCGTGGGCTCCGGCGCAGTCGAGGGTGCGGATGTGCGTGCTGCCCTCCGGGTCGCGCTTGGAGACGATCCAGCCCCGGTCCGTACGGAGCCAGCCCTCCGGCAGCGCCGCCGGGTCCGCGAGCGTGACCGTGCCCATCAGCGAGGCGACCGTGGCCG
The DNA here is from genome assembly GCF_055585365.1 of Streptomyces sp. NPDC053432. Lineage (NCBI taxonomy): Bacteria > Bacillati > Actinomycetota > Actinomycetes > Kitasatosporales > Streptomycetaceae > Streptomyces > Streptomyces sp. NPDC053432. Next base: position 51,559 of record NZ_JBVJKF010000029.1, on the reverse strand, counting down.
GCCGGAGGTCGGCGGCGATGCCCGCGCGTTCACGGACCGTACTGCGCGCCCCGTCCGCCCCCACCACGTACTGGGCGGTGCAGGTGAGCGGCCCCTGCGGCCCGTACGCCGTGACGCTCACCCCGTCCGGGTCCTGGAGGACCTCGGTCACCCGCAGCCCGCGCAGGATCCTGGTCCCCGCCGCCCGGGCCCGTCCCTCGAAGTGGCGCTCCAGCTCGGCCTGCCGGCACTTGAGGACCGGCTGCGGCTCGGTGCGGGGGGCGGCGATGAGCAGGCCCGACAGTCCCGCGAAGTGGAAGGGGGCGGGTCCGGCGGCGCCCGCGGGCCGGGCGCCCGGTTCCGGGAGGTGGCCCCGCCTGGCCAGGCACTGCACCGCTCTGGCGTGCAGCGTGGTCGCCTTGGGCCGGTCCGAGACCCGGGTCTGCGGTTCCAGCAGGACGGTGTCGACCCCGTACCCGGCCAGCTCGGCGGCGACCAGCATCCCGACCGGCCCCCCGCCGACCACGACCACCTGCGCCTGCATGTGAAGTAACCCCTGCACAGCGGTGCCCTCCCCCTCGACAGCCCGTGTCCATCCGGCGGAGCCGAAAATATACCGGCGGCCCCGTTTGTTTTCCAGGAGCCACGCCCACGGGATCCGAGCAACCACCGTCCCTCCGGCGGGAGTTCGGGCGAGGCGGCTCAAGACCCGCTGGAAGGCCGCTCGAATCCTCCGTACGCCACCTGGCCTACCCCCGTATAGTCGCCATGCCTTGACCATTCGATGACCCGTTCCCGAAGAACCGATGACCCAGGGGGAGCCCCATGGAGACCGCACGCCTGGCCTCGCTCATCGCCGCGACCCTCACCATGGGCCTGGTCAGCGGCCTGTTCTACGGCTTTTCCGTCTCCGTGATGCCGGGTCTGAAGCGCACGGACGACCGGACCGTCATCGAGGTCATGCAGCACATCAACAAGGCCATCCTGAACGGCTGGTTCGTCCTCGGCTACATCGGGGCGTTCCTCTTCACGGCCCTCGCGGTGGCCCTGCACGTCCCGTCCGACGGCCGTGACGTCCTGCCGCCCCTGATCGCGGCCCTGGTCTGCTACATCGTCTCGATGGGTGTCACCAACAAGGTGAACATCCCGCTGAACAACGCCCTGGAGAAGGCCGGCCCGGTCGCCCGGATCGCCGACCCGGCCGCCGTCCGGCGCACCTTCGAGGGCCCCTGGGTCCGCGCCAACGTCTGGCGCACCCTGCTGTGCACCGCGGCCGTCGGCTTCCTGGCCTGGGCCCTGTACCTCAACGGCCAGGCCGCCTGACCGGGGCGGCACGCCCCACCCGGACGCCCGTACGCACGAAGTCCCCCGGTCGGGTGGGCCGGGGGACTTCGTCGTGGTGCGTGGGGGGATCGGGACCGGCGGCGTCGGTGGATCAGCGGGTGGCCCGGCCGAAGAGGATCAGGGCGCGGGACATGGCGGTCAGGCCCAACGTGCACAGCAGGGTGCGCAGGATGTTGGTGGAGACCCACGTGGTCTTGAACTTCTCCACGATCGAGAAGTCCGTCAGCTTCGCCGCGTCACCGACGTCGGCCAGCTCGTTGTTGAGGGGGATGTTCACGGAGAAGGTGATCATCAGGACGACGAAGTAGGCCAGGGCCGCGGCCCCGACCCAGATCGCCACGTTGCGGCGGCCCTTGCGGAACTCGATGACCGCCGAGGCGGCGGACGCGAGCAGGGCGACGATGAACGCCATGCCGAAGAGTCCGTTGCCGTCGATCTTCGAGTTGAAGTTCTGCATGGCGGTGACGTACGTGCGCTCGTCGCCCGCGGCCAGGCCCGGCATGACCGAGACGTCGAAGGCGAAGAACAGGCCCGCCATCAGACCGATGAGGACCGTCGAGACGATCAGCAGGGAGGTCGCGAGCCCGGAACGCTCGGCGGACGCCGGCGCGGGCTGCTGGGGCGGGGCGTAGTAGCCGCTGCCGGCCGGATTGGAGTTCATGGGACATCCTCGTCTGGGGGTGGTGGGAGTTGTGCTCGCCCTCGGCACGGACATCCGATCGTGGCACTCCCCGCCAAGGCCCTGCCATGGGTTTCCACCAGTGCTTGAGCGGGGCTCAAGCGGCCGTACTCGTGCACGTGGACTCATGCGGAGATCCGTGGGGGACACGGCCGGACATGGTCTGTTGCCCAGGATTCTTCCGACGCTCCCTCGGCTCGCCCTTGAGCGTTCGTCGAGCGGGGCGACAGCGCGGCCGCGCGCCCCGCCGGACGGCCGGGCGCGCTCAGCGCACGCGGAAGTTCGCCATCATCCCCATCGCCGAGTGGTCCAGCAGGTGGCAGTGGTAGACGTACGTCCCGCGGTAGGTGTCGAAGGTGGCGTGGAGCTTCACCGTCTCGCCGGGGAACAGCCGGACGGTGTCCTTCAGCCCGGCCTCGGACGGGGCCACCGGGGCGCCGTTGCGCTCCAGTACCCGGAACTGGATCAGGTGCATGTGGAAGTTGTGCGGGACGATCTTGTTCGCGTTGGTGACGGTCCAGATCTCCGACGTGCCGTGCGCGATCGTCTGGTCGATGCGCTGGTAGTCCCACTCCTGCCCGTCCATCAGGCCCCGCGGCTCCTCGCGGCCGTCCTCGTCCATGCTGAGGACGATGTTCCGCTGGACCGTGGCCGTCCGCATCGCCGGCAGCGTGCGCAGCACGTCGGGCACCCGGCTCGGGTCGGCGGCCGTCCGCACGACGTCGAAGCGCAGCACCTTGCCCACCTGGTCGGGCGTCCCCGGGCCCAGGGTGTTCTCCAGGACGATCTTCGTGCCGACCGGGTAGCGGGAGAAGTCGATGACCACGTCCGCGCGCTCCGCCGGGGACAGCCCGACGGTGTCGGTGGTGAAGGGGCGTTCCAGCAGTCCGCCGTCCGTGCCGATCTGGATCATCTGGCCGCCGTCGGCCAGGCGCAGCTGGAAGAAGCGCATGTTGGAGGAGTTGAGCAGCCGGAAGCGGTACTTGCGCGCCGCGACCTCGACATACGGAGACGGACGGCCGTTGGCGAGGATCGTGGTCCGCCCGAAGACGTCGTCCATCTGGTAGACGAGCTGTCCGGCCTCGTCGAAGCGGGCGTCGCGCAGCGCGATCGGGACCTCGTACTGTCCGGCCGGCAGCGGCAGCGCGCGCTCGGTCTCGTCCGAGAGCAGGTACATGCCGGACAGGCCGCGGAAGACGTGCTCCGACTCCATGTGGTGGGCGTGGTCGTGGAACCAGAGCGCCGCGCCCGGCTGCTGGTTGGGATAGGTGTACGTGCGCGAGGTGCCCGGCCCGAAGGTGTCCATCGGGCCGCCGTCGTTCTCCGGTGAGACGCTGCCGCCGTGCAGGTGGACCGAGACCGGCATGGTGAGGCTGTTGCGGTGCCGGATCGACACCGGCCGCCCGGAGCGGGCCCGCAGCACCGGGCCGGGGAAGTTGCCGTTGTAGGTGAGGACCTTCGTCTGCACCCCGGGGATGATCTCCCGCGCCACCTCCTTGATGGTGACGGCGTACGTGTCCTGGCCGCCCAGCACGGAATACGGCGAGAGCACCGGCAGCGTCGGCATCTTCACGGTGAACGGCGCCGGTACGGTGACCGCCTCCGTGGCCCGCGCGGATCCGGCGTTGAGCAGCGGCGCCAGCCCGCCGGTGGTGAGCAGGCCCGCACCGGCCGCGCCTATGGCGCCGCCGAGCACGCTGCGTCTGGTGACCATGGGTTTCCTCCTGGGACGGGTGGGGACCGCGCGGGTGTCGCGCCGCGAGTGGAACAGAGCCGGCTCGCAGGTCGCTCGAGCCCGGATGGGGTCAGGTTGCGCGGGCCTTGCGGGGGCCGGGCAACCCTTACTCGTGCGTACGTACGACCGCGTACGCCCGACTTGTGCCGCCCTGTCCGGCGGCCGCTGGGGGAGATTCCCGTGGACCTGAACGACCTGCACGACTTACGCGACTGGCTGCCGCGCGCGCTCGGGGTGGCCGAGCGGTGGGGCGGCCAGTTCGGCCCCTACGAGACCCACGACGCCCACCGGGTGCCTCCCGACGCGTTCACCGAGGCCTTCGACAGCCTCGCGAAGCGGATGGACCACAACTATCCGTTCTTCCACCCGCGTTACGCCGGACAGATGGTCAAGCCCCCGCACCCGGCGGCCGTGACCGGCTACCTCACCGCGATGCTCTTCAACCCGAACAACCACGCCGCGGAGGGCGGCCCCGCGACCACCGAGATGGAACGCGAGGCGGTCGCCGAGCTGGCCGCCATGTTCGGCCTCGCCGCGCACGTCGGGCACCTCACCACCAGCGGCACGATGGCCAACCTGGAGGCGCTGTACGTCGCCAGGCAGCTGCACCCGGACCGGGGGGTCGCGTACAGCAGCGAATGCCACTACACGCACGAGCGGATGTGCCACGTCCTCGGCATGCAGGGCCACCGCATCCCCTCCGACGCCCACGGCCGCATCGACCTCGACGCGCTGGAGGACGCCCTGCGCGGCGGCCGGATCGGCACGGTCGTCGTCACCACCGGCACCACGGGCCTGGGCGCGGTCGACCCGGTCCACGAGGTGCTCCCCCTCGCCCGCCGGTACGGCGCCCGGGTGCACGTCGACGCGGCGTACGGCGGCTTCTACGCGATCCTCGGCCGCTCCGCCACCGGCGACATCGACCCCGCACCCTGGCGGGCGATCGCCGAATGCGACTCGGTCGTCGTCGACCCGCACAAGCAGGGCCTGCAGCCCTACGGCTGCGGGGCGGTCCTCTTCCCGGACCCCCGGGCCGGCCGGCACTTCGCGCACGACTCGCCGTACACGTACTTCACCGACTCGGACCTGCACCTGGGCGAGATCAGTCTGGAGTGCTCACGGGCGGGCGCGGCGGCGGCGGCCCTCTGGCTGACCCTGCAGCTCCTCCCCCTCACCCCGGACGGCTTCGGCAGGATCCTCGCCGCGAACCGCCGCGCCGCCCTGAACTGGTCGGACCTGCTGACGGGGTCCGAGGCCCTCACCCTCTACCAGCGCCCGGACCTCGACATCGTCACGTACTTCCCGACGCCCTCCTCCCCCTCCCTCTCCTCCATAGACGCGGCCTCGGACCGGCTGCTGCGCGACGGCATGACGTCCGAGGCCGACCCGGTGTTCCTGAGCGTGCTGCGCGCCGACGCCGACGCGTTCGCACGCCGCCACCCGCAGGTGGTGCGCGACGCGGACGCGGCCCGGGTGATCCGCAGCGTCCTGATCAAGCCGGAGCACGAGCACTACCTCCCGGTGCTCCACGCCCGCGTGGCGGAACTCGCCGCACGGGGCCGCGCCTGACGGAACACGCCCTCCCGTCCCACCCCCATCCCACAGGAGGCCAACTTGTCCCCGACCACCGCACCGTCCCTGACCCGGTCCCGGATCACCCACCTCTCCGCCCTCCTCGCGACCACCTTCCACGAGGACGCGATGACCCGCTGGATCATCCCCGACGAGCGGCTGCGAGCCGAGCTCCTCCCCGGGTTCTTCCGCGTGTTCGTCGAGCTCTCCGCCTCGTACGACGCGGTGCTCACCACCCCGGACGGCGACGCCGTCCTCCTCTTCCTGCCCCCCGGTGCCGAGCCCGACGACGCGGCCCTGGACGCCGCATTCTCCCTGGCCCTCGGCGAACACGCGGACGCCCTGCGCACCATCTCCCGACTCCAGGCGCAACACCACCCCCACGACCCGCCGCACTACTACGTCTCCTTCGGCGCGGTCCGCGCCGGCCGCCAGCAGGGCGGCCTGATGACCGGCCTCCTGGGCGAAGTCATAGCCCGCGCCGACACCGAACACGTACCCGTCTACGCGGAAGCCAGCTCGCCCGGCGGCGAGGCCGCCTGCCGCCGCCTCGGCTTCGACCGCCTGGGCGATGACATCACGCTCCCCTCGAACGGCCCCGCACTCCGACCGATGTGGAGGAACCCCCGATGAGGGGCGACGACCTGATCCAGACCTGGACCGCGGGCGAGATCGCCCGCGGCGAGGTACCGGCCGACGCCATCGGCCCGCTGCTCCAAGTCCTCATGTGGAGCCGGGACTTCCTGGTCTCCAGCCACCCCGAACTGGGCCGCTCCGGCCCCGTCTGCCCCTACACCCAGCCCTCGCTCCGAAAGGAGCTCTTCCACCTCGCCCTCCCCTCCCCGGACTGCGAGGACCTCAGCCAGGCGGTCGACTCCCTCCGCACCCGCCACGCGACCCTCTCCGAGCCCCTCTCCCCGGAAGACCGCGAGCTCCTCACAATCCTCCTGGTCCTCCCGGCCTTCGACCCAACAGACTCGATCGAACTCGACGAACTCCAACGCAAGGCAAAGGACGAGTTCGTCGCGGAAGGCCTGATGATCGGCCAGTTCCACCCGGTGTGCGAGGAGCCGGGCCTCTACAACGAGTCCTTCCGCCCCCTCCGCGCCCCGCTCCCCCTCCTGGCGGTCCGCAAGCTCCTGGTCTTCGACCTCCCGTTCCTGGTCGGCGACGACTCCCACATGGACCACTACCTCCAGCGCTTCGCCCCGGAAATCCCGTCCCGCATCCGAGACCAACTGGTGAGCCGCGTGGTGGCGGCCTGATCCTTCACGCACAGAAGACGGCGGGTCCGGGGCGCACGTGCCCCGGACCCGCCGTCTTCGCGGTGGTTGGGCGCGCTCGCGGCAACGAGGGGCGCCCGGTCATGCATGCGGCTTACCGTCCGGACCAGGACAACAGCCGTATCCAGAAGCTGAGCATCCAAGTAGTCCGCTTGTTGCGGCAGGGGCAACCACGACCTCGGACGGATTTGGACGCTTCTGGACAACGAAGCCCTGACCAGGACGTCAGCACATGTTGTCCGGCGCGGCCCGGACGGACTCGGACAACCCCAGGCGTTGCCGAGCGACGGCAACGCCTCCAACGCCGTACGCATCCGGAAAACCACTGCGCCGGAACATCTGGTTCGCCCTGCGACCGCCGTGGCAGGGTGATCGTGCGGCCCGGGCGGCAACCCGTGACGCACCCTCAACATCCGTCCGGACCAAGGACCTTCACATGAACAACACGTTCTGCATCGGCCTGCCCAACGGCGGCTCCATCACCCTCCCGGCCGTCCTCCCGGTGGGCGTCATCGTGATCCTGCTGGTCGTTCTCGGCTACGACCTGTCGGCGGCGGTCGCGGCGCTCATCGCCCTGGGTACCGCCACCCGCGAACTGACCCGCACCCGCTGAGGGGCCGCCGCATGGCACGGCCCGAGAAGCCGATCGCCCCCGACGCGCCGTACGCGGCGTTCGCCCGGCGACTGCGGGCGCTGCGCAGGGATTCCGGCAACCCCACCTACCGTGCGATGGCCGCGCGCGTCGGGCACCGTTGCTCGGTGTCCACACTCGCGGCCGCCGCGGCAGGTGACACACTGCCCAGTCTGGACGTCACCCTGGCCTACGCCGAGGCATGCAAGGCGGACCCACAGCACTGGACCGAGCTGTGGTACCTCGCCGGGCACCAGAACACGCCGTGGGACGGCGAGCTCTGGTCCGTCACACCGCCGCGCCCCGAGCCCGCCGCTCACCCGGCCGAGTACGTCGCCCGCCTGCGCGAGCTGCGCCTGTGGGCAGGCTCGCCCTCACTCACCCGGCTCGCCCGGCTGACGGGCGTTTCCCGCAGCTGCCTCGCGGACGCGCACAGCCCGCATCGCACCAGTCTGCCGACCGCGGGGGCGGTCACGGCGCTGGTGCGGGGCTGCCTGACGCATGCGCAGGAAACCCGCGGCTGGATGGTGAGGCGCGGGATCTCCGCAGCGGATCCCGCCCTGGCGGAGCTGGACTGGCTGCGTGTCTGGCACCGGCTGCTCGCACAGGAGAGGAACCGGATCCCACCGGCGCCACCCCGAGCACCCGACTCGGCGGACCCATCCGCTCCACCGGGCCCGCGGCCCGTCCAGCAGCCACACCCTCGCGACGCCTACCTCCCCGAGCCACGGCGCGCCCTGGCCCAGGCTCTCCGCCAGCTGTTCTCGTTCATTAAGATCCCCCTGCGCGAGTACGCGCACACGCACTACTGCGATGCAAGCACCGTCTCCCGATACCTCAACGGCGACCGCATCCCGCCCAGGCAGTTCGTCGTGGAACTCCTCCAGTACGTGGCGAGGGACTTCGACGTGGCGCCGTCGCACACCGACGAGGTGCTGGCGCTCCACACCGCCGCTCTCCGCTCGTCGGATTCCCCGCACCACCGGATCGCCCACCTGGAGGAGCAACTCCGCGAGGCCCAAGCACTGCTCGCATCCCTGGGCCACTGACCGACGCCGGGGATCACACCGGTTCGTCGACGAGTGCACGTCAGCCACGATCGTCCGCTACGCCGACTGGTGGGAGGAGAACGCGGTCCGTGCTCCAGACCGCTGCCTCCCCCGTCCCGCGGGGGAGGCAGCACCGCGTTCGGCCCCTCGACCCCGAGCGCGCAAATCGAGGCCATCCGCGATCAGGTCGAGGCGCGAGCCAAGGAACTGGGCTGTGCCACCGGGGCCGGCAACATCGGTCTCCCGGGGTCCCCCAACTGGTATGTGCCCGACATCGCCGTGGTCCCGAGAAATCTGGCGAAGGGCAGTAGTGCCCTCCTGCCGACCGACGCGCTGCCCGTCGTCGAGGTGACCTCTCCTTCGAACGCCGACACCGACCGGGTGGTGAAGCGTCGTCGATACGCAGAGTACGGTGCCCCGCTCTACCTCCTCGTGGACCTGATCGAGCAGAGCGTGACGCTTTTTGCCGAGCCCGGGCCGTTGGGCTATACCCGTACCGAAGGGCCGCACCCCTTCGGTACGGCCCTTCGGCTGCCCGCGCCGTTCGGGATCGAGCTCGACACCCCCGAGCTCCAGCTCTAGGCGCCCGCCGGCGGCAGGCATTCCTCCAGGAACATCAGCACCCGCAGGTGGTACGCCGGCGCCGCGTGGCCGAGGCTGATGTTGTGACCCGCCGCCGGGAGGTGTTCCAGGGCCACCCTCGGCGACGAGGTGAGGCGGGCGGCCATCGCCGTCAGGACGGTGGGGTCCAGGTCCCACCAGGCCTCGTATTCGGCGAAGGTGAGGCGGACGGGGACGCGCACGCGGTCCGCCAGGTCCTCGTACTGGCCGGGCCAGCGCAGGGTTTCGGCCGACTCCCGCGGCGGGGTCGGGGAGAGGAGGGCGCGGCTGGCCTGGAAGGTGCCGCGCGGGTAGAGGGGCAGCGGGCCCCAGTTCAGTTTGGTGGCGCCGCCGCCGAGGGTGGACGGGAAGTGCAGGGCCTCGGGGTTGTAGCGGTAGCCGACGCCCGAGGCGTCCAGGCCCAGCAGCGGAACGCCGCCGTCCGTGGCCGCCGTGTGGAGCGCCACTTTGCCGCCGTCCGAGTGGCCCAGGAGGAAGACTCCGGCGCCGATGTCGTGGCCGGCGGCGTGTTCCTTGAGCGCCGCGTGGAGGGTCTCCGCCTGGGCGGCCAGGCCCTGGCCCTCCGGCAGCAGGTTCGCCGAGTCGCCGTAACCCGGCCGGTCGACCGCCAGCACCGCGTGGCCCAGGCTGGTGGCGAGGGGGATGAAGGAGTTCCAGTACGCCGCCCGCATGCCCCGGCCGTGGATGGCCAGGATCGTCGAGCGGGGGGCTGCGTCCGCGGCCGCCGCGCCTTCCGGCAGCGCAAGGATCGCCGACAGCGGGATGCCCGCCGCGTTCAGGGTGTAGGGGCGTACTCCGCCCAACAGTGTGGTCATCGGACCGCCAGCTCCTTCCGCGCCGCCGCCATCGCGTCCACCCAGGCCGTCGGGGACCCGGTGCGCAGCAGCGAGGTGCCGACCAGGAGGCCGCCGAAGCCGGCGTCGAGGAGTTCGGCGGCGTTCGCCGGACCCTCGATGCCGCTGGCGCTGACGGGGCAGGCGGTGCCGATCGCGCGGAGCGCCGGGAGCAGGTCCAGGGAGCGGCCGAGGTCGCCGGCGCCGCGCTCGCGCGTCTTGATGTCCTTGTTGTTGACCGCGATCACGCACTCCTCGGGGTGGTGGACCGCTTCGAGTTCGGATTCCTCGGTGACCTCCACGAAGGGGGTGAGGCCGGTCAGCAGGCATTCCGTGACCAGCGTGCGCATGCTCGACGCGGGCAGCAGGGCCGCCGTCAGCAGCACCGCGGAGGCGCCGAGCTCCTTGGCCGTACGGATCTGGTCCTTCCTGGTGATGAAGTCCTTCTGGAGGAGCGGGAGGTCGGTCAGTGCCGCCACGTCCCGCAGCAGGGCGGGCGAGCCGCCGAACCAGCGGCCCGTCACCACGGAGATGCAGGGCGCGCCCGCGAGTTCGTACGACCCCACGATCGCGGCCGGGGTTCTGCCGCCGACCAGGTCGTAGCCGTGCGCGTCGCGCCGCTTCACCTCCATCACGACTGGGGTGGGGGAGGCCTGGAGGGCCTCGAGAAAAGGGAAGCCGGTCCGGTTCTGCTTCGTCATCGCGAAAGCTCCAGTCGAGGGTCGTCGGTGATGTGCGAGACAGGGGGGACGGGGGAGTCGGTGCGCCAGGCACGGGCGAGGGCGGCGATCTCCGGGACGCCGAAGCGGCCGGTCGTCAGGTCGCGCGCCGCGGTGTCCACGTCGATGCCGCGGAATCCGGGGTGCTGCACGACCTCCTCGTAGGCGGCCCGGTTGGCCGGGGACAGGCCGCCGGCCAGCAGGAACGGCCTGGTCAGCCGGGGCAGCAGGGCGGTGAGGCGGGCCGGGTCGAGGGTGCGTCCGGTGCTGCCGATCCGGCCGTCCCCGGTGGCGGTGTCGAGGAGGAAGAGGTCGGTGCCGGCCCGTTCGTACGCGCCGATCAGCGGGCGTTCCACGCAGCCGCCGCGCTCCTCGACGTGCAGCACCTTGACGATGCCGGTCTCGGCGGGCAGTTGCTCGCGCAGGGCCCGTACGACGGCCGGCGGCTGGTACGCGTGGAGCTGGACCCAGCCGGCCCCGGTGCGCCGGACGAGCCCGGCGATCTCACGGGGGTCGGCCAGGAAGGTCACCAGGACCGGGAGGAGCCCGGCCGAGCGGGCCGCCGCCGCGAGGGCGGCGAACCCGTCCTGGTCCAGTTCCGACGGGCCGCCGGGTACGCCGTGCCAGAGCCCGACGCAGTCCGCCCCGGCGGCCGCCGCCGCTTCGATGTCCTGCGGGACCGTGGCCCCGCAGACCTTCAGCAGCGTCTGGGACAGCGGGCGTGCGGTGGTCACTTGCCCAGTCCCAGCGTGGAGGCGATGCGGTTGTACTGGATCTCGTTGGAGCCGGAGTAGATGGTGCCTCCGACGGCGTTGCGCACTTCCTGCTCGAGGCCGAACTCCGACATGTAGCCGTGGCCGCCGAAGATCTGCACGGCGCTGATGCTGCCGGCCAGGTTGGCCTCGCTGGTGACGAGCTTGGCGATGGCGAGGTCCTGGGTGACGTTCTCGCCCGCCTGCAGCCGCTCGCCCGTGTCGTAGAGCCACTTGCGGGCGGTCTCCAGCTGGATCTTCATGTCGACGATCTTGTTGGCGATCGTCTGGTACGAACCGATCGCCTTTCCGAACGACTTACGCGTCTTCGCGTATTCGACACACCGCTCCAGCCGGTGCTGCATCTCGCCCACGTTGACGATGAAGGAGAAGAGGATCTCCCGCTTCATCACGTAGTCCATGACCATGAAGCCGCCGCCGACCCGGCCGAGCACCGCGCTCCTGGGCACCCGTACGTCGTCGAAGAACAGCTCGCTGATCGGCGAGGTCCTCAGACCCATCTTCTTGATGGGCTTTCCGGTGGTGATCCCCGGCGTGTTGCGGTCCACCAGGAACGCCGTCGTTCCGAGCGGCCCGCCGTCCGGGTGGGTCCGGGCGTAGACCACGACCAGGTCCGCGACCGGTCCGTTGCTGACGAAGACCTTGCTGCCGTTGATGACGAAGTCGTCCCCGTCACGGACGGCCCGGGTGGCCATCGCCATGGCGTCGGATCCGCCCTCGGCCTCGGTGATGGCGTGGGCGCCGATCGCCTCGCCCGAGCAGATCAGGGGCAGGTAGCGCTCCTTCTGCTCGACGGTGCCGAACTTCTGGAGCGGGATTCCGGTGGAGCAGATGGACGTGGTGACCGAGAAGCTGAGGCCCGCGTCGCGGTTGTACTCGCCGAGCCCCTCCAGCACGTACATGGTGGTGAGGATCGACTGCCCGAGGCCTCCGAAGTCCTCGTCGAAGGGCAGTGAGAGGATCCCGGTCTTCTGGACGAGCTTCCACTTGTCCTCCGAGAAGGCGGACTGCTCGTCGAGCTCGATGTGGTCTGCGCTGAGTGCGTCTCCCCACCGCTCCAGGCTGTCGCGCAGCTCGGCCTGGTCGGCGTTCCAACGGATCACGACGGACCCCTTTGTTTCGGTGGCGGTGCTTCGGATGAGTGGCGCTCCGGACGGGCGCCGGTGCGCCTGACGCCTGGCGCCTCAGTAGGCGGAGGAGGTGTGGGCGTCGAGGCTGTGCACCTCGTCGCCGCGCAGGGCCGGCGAGAAGACGCAGACCAGGCGCAGGTCCTCGTGCGGGCTGGCGACGAGGTAGTGCGCGTCGTGCTGGTCGAGGGCGTACATCCGGCCCGGGACGATCTCGTGCGAGGTGCCGTCGAGCTCGATGACCTCGCCGGAGCCCTCGATGCAGTAGCAGGCCTCCAGGTGGTTGACGTACTCCAGGCGGGACTTGGTGCCGGCCAGGACGAGGGTGTCGGTGAGCGAGTAGCCCAGCCCGTCGGAGGCGAGGAGGAAGCGGCGGCTGAGGCCGTTGCCCCACTCGACGGTCTTCACGGACTCGATGTCGCGAACGATCATGACGGTCTCCCGGTGTGATGGTGGTGCGCGGATTCGGATGAGGGGTGGAGCCTTCTTCTGGTGGATCGGTACTGGTCAGGCGGTGCGGTGCGGTTCGTCGGGCAGGACCGAGCGGACGAACTCGCGGAAGGCCTCGGTCACATCGCGACCGGCCTCCTGCGCCCGCTCCACGGCTGCCACCGCGGCGGAGCCGATGATCGCGGCGTCGGCGCCGGCCGCGCCGACCGCCTCGACGTCCTGCCGTGTGCTGACCCCGAAGCCGACGGCGATCGGGGAGTCGGTGTGCGCCCGGAGAGCGGTGACCGTCCGCGCCAGGGCGGCATGGCCTTCGGCGGGTGCGGTCCCGCTGCGTCCGTAGTGGGCGACGAGGTAGAGGTACGCCGAGGCGTGCGCGGCGGCCAGCGCCTGCGTCCCGGGGTCGCTCTTGGCGTAGCAGGTGGTGACGACGGGGAGGCCCGCCGCCGCGGCGGACTCCAGGTGTTCGGCGCGCAGCCTGGGCGGCAGCGCGTGCACGAGCAGTCCGTCCGCTCCGGCCGCCGCGATCTCGCGGGTGGTGGCGGCCAGGTCCCGGTGCTTGAGGGAGTGGCTCCAGTCGGCCAGCAGGGCGATCCGCAGGTGCGACAGGTGCGGCCGTACGTCCGAGACGAAGGCGAGTACGTCGTCCAGTCCGGCCCCGCCGCGGTCCAGGGCCCGGCGCGCCGAGCGCCGGACGACCGGGCCGTCGGTGACCGAGTCGGGGAACGGGACGGCCAGTTCCAGGCAGTCCACGCCCTCCTCGTCGAGCATGAGGACCAGGTCCCGCAGGACCGGCAGGGGCGGGTCGCCCGCGTTGAGGAACAGCGCCAGTCCGGGCACCCCGCCGGGGGTGCGGCGGGCGAAGAAGGGAGCGGGGGCGGGTGCGGTCGCCGCGGTCGGGGCCGCGGGGGTCCCCGCCGTCGTGAGGCTAGACACTGGCCACCGCCAGGGTGCGCGGAGCCGTGGCCGGGGCCTTGACGGGGGCCTTGGCCGGGTCCTCGGCCGAAGCCGTGGCCGAAGCCGTCGCCGGAGCCGTCGCCGAAGCCGTCGCCGGTGCCTTCGCCGCGGCCGCGAGGCGCTGCGCCAGGTCGTGGGCGGCGCCGGAGCGGATGGCCTCCTCGGCCAGCGAGACCGCGGAGGACCAGTCCCGGCGGTTGCCGGCGGCGACCACCAGGGCGGCCGCGCCGAGGCAGACCGTACGGGTGGCCACCCGGCCCGCCGCCCCGGAGAGGACGGAGAGGAAGTGGTCGACGGCCCCGGCCGGGTCGCCGGCGGGTCGCAGGTCTCCGAAGGAGCCGTCGCCGGGGGTGAGTTCGCCCGGCCGGATGACCCGGGCCGGGGAGCGGTCCCCGTGGATGGTGTTGGTGGCGAAGGGGAGCAGTTCGTCCGCGCCGGTGTCGTTGGTGGTGAGCCAGATGCGGCGGGTCGTGGTGGTCGCGGCGAGCTCCCGCAGGGTGTCGATCGGTGCGGCGGCCGAGACCCCGGTGACCTGGGCGGTCACCGGCAGGTCGGCGAGGAAGGGGCCCAGGGCGTTCAGGAACCGGCCGAAGGGCTTCATGCTGGTCGGGGCCACCGTCCGGGCCAGCCGGGTCAGCTGCGCCGGGTAGACGAACGGCCCGGCGAAGGCGATCCCGAAGGCGTCGAGGGTGTCCTCGGTCTGGGCGTACGAGGAGGTGAGACGGACTCCGAGCCGTTCCAGCAGGTCGACGGAGCCGAGCGAGCTGGTGTAGGCCCGGGAGCCGGTTTTGACGACCTTGACCCCTGCGGCCGCGGCGACGAACGCCGAGGCGGTGGAGATGTTGAAGGTCTTGGGGCCGCCGCCGGTGCCGACGACGTTCACGGTGCCCTCCCAGGGGGTGGTCACCGTGGCCGCCGGCCGGCGCTCGGCGAGCGAGTCCAGCAGGTGGCGCAGGGTCTGGTGGTCGGGGAGCCGGCTGGTCAGGGAGGCCAGCAGGGCGAGGACCTCGGCCTTGTCGAGGCCGCCCGCGCCCAGCTGGTCCCACCAGGACCGCCAGGTCTCGCGGCCGACCGGAGCCTTCTGCTCCAGCAGGCCGGTGAGTGCGTCGTGCACGGTCGTCTCCGTCTCGTCTCCGTCGTGGCCGTCGGGGTGCCGTGGGTGGTTGGCCTAGGCGGCGGCCGTGCTGCGGGCCTGGCTGATGAAGGTGTCGATGGCCGCGACGCTGCGGAAGTTGTTGGGGTCCAGGTCCTCGTCGCCGATGGCGAGCTCGAAGCGGTCCTCGACCCAGGCGATCAGCTTGAGGACGCCCAGGCTGTCGATGACCCCGTCGTTGAGGAGGTCGTGCTCGACGGCGAGTTCGGAGGCCGGGGTGCCCGGGAGGAACTCGGTGATGACGAAGTTCTTGATGGTGTCGACGTTGCTCATGACGGATTCCTTCAGGCGAGAGGTGAAGCGACGGGTGTGGTGGTCAGGCTCAGCTGGTCGAGCCGGTCGAGCGCCTTGCGGTCGACCTTTCCGGTGGCCGTCTTCGGCAACGGCACGTCGGTGAGGGTGAGCTGGTGGGGCACGGCGGCCCTGGGCAGGTGCCGGGCGCAGTGCGTTCGCAGTTGCAGGCCGGTCAGGGTGGATCCGGGGGCCCGCTGGACTCCGGCGACGAGCCGCTTGCCGGCGATCGGGTCGGGCAGGGCGGCGACACCCGCTTCCAGGACCTCGGGGTGTTCCTGCAGGACCCGTTCGATCTCGGCGGTGTTGACGGCGACCCCGCGGACCTTGACCTGGAAGTCGGTGCGGCCGGTCAGGTGCAGGGTGCCGGCCGCGTCGCGCCGTACGAGGTCGCCGGTGCGGAACCAGCGGCGGTCGTCGAGGCCGAGGGGGTGGCCGGTGAACTTGTCGGCGTGCCGGGTCCGGTCGAGGTAGCCGCGGGTCTGGAAGGGCGTGGAGACGAACAGCTCTCCGCTGCCGGGCCCTTCGACGGGGGCGAGGGTGTCGGGGTCGAGGACGAGGGTGTGCACGCCCGGCAGCGGGCGGCCGATGGGGACGGGCGGGAAGGAGGTCGTCGAGGTGTCGACCTCGTGGATGAAGCTGTCGTTGGTCTCGGTGCAGCCGTAGATGTTGTGGATGCGGGCCTCGGGGAAGAGGGCGGGCAGGGCGGCGAAGGTGCGGTCGGGGATGGCGTCCCCGGTGAACATCACGTGTTCGACGCCGGGGAAGGTGTCGCCGGTCTTGGCGGCGGCGTCCTGGAGGAGCCCGAAGGCCATCGGGACGGCCTGCACCACGTGCACTCCGTGGCGCCGGACCAGGTCGCTGAGGTGGCGGCCGTGGGCGGCCAGTGCCGGGTCGACGAGGACCACGCGTCCGCCGCGGGCCAGGGTGGTCCAGACGTCGAGCAGGCAGAGGTCGAAGTTGAGGGGGGCGTAGTTGAGGACGGTCCGGTCGGGGCCGATCCCGAAGGCGTTGCCCGCCCACCGGGTGAAGCGGTCCACGGCGTCCAGGGTGATCGGGACGATCTTCGGGAGGCTGGTGGAGCCGGAGGTGGTGAGCATGAAGGCCGTGTCGGCGGCCTCGTCGGCGGGCAGCGGCTGGGCGGCGACGTCCGGGTTGGGTGCGACCCGGGCGGTCTCGCCGCCGGGGGCGAGGACGTGGGCGCAGCCGGCCTGGGCGAAGAGATCGGCGAGCAGGGTGTCGGCGAGGGCGGGGGACGGGAGCAGCAGCGGCCGGCGCGAGAGCAGGCACCCGAGGACGAGGGCCACGGTGGCGGGGGACTTGTCGGCGAGGACGCCGACCGGTACTCCGGGGGCGAGTGCGAGCCGGGCGAGCCGGTCCCGCTCCTGGCCCGCCAGCTCGTACAGCTCGCGGTAGGTGGTCTCGGCCCCGTTGAAGACGAGGGCGGTGGCGTGCGGCCGGTCGCGGACCTGGGTCAGGAAGCCGCCCAGGAGGCCGAGTTCGACAGCGGGGGCCGTCGGGATTCCGGTCACGGCGCCTCACCCGCCTCCGCTGCGGCCGGCCGGTCGAACTCGATCCAGCCGCTCTTGACGGCGGCGCCCTTGGGCGTCTTGCAGGTGAAGCGGACGACGCGGGCCTCGGCGTCGGGCTGGAGGGTGATCTCCAGCGGGATGCCGGGCGGCACGGGGGCCGAGAAGCGGCAGCCGAGGCCGCGCACCTTGGCGGAGTCGCCGTCCGCGAAGCGGTCGACCGCCTCCTCCACGGCGAGGGCGACGACGCTCATGCCGTGCGCGATGACGGTGTCGAAGCCGGCCCCGCGGGCCGCCTCCTCGTCGAGGTGGATGGGGTTCAGGTCGCCGGAGGCGTGGGCGTACGTGCTGATCCAGTCGGTGGTCAGCTCGTGCACCGCGGTCTGCGGCTCGCCCGCCCCGAGCGGGGCGGGGGCGGCGGGGCCGCCGGCGATGTCACCGAAGGGCTCCAGCAGGGTGGCGCCGACCAGCAGGGCGGAGATGACGAGTTCAGCGAAGGGTTCCGGGCCGTCCTCTCCGATGAGCCGGACCCGCAGCGCGATCCGGGCGCCGCGCGGCTCCTTGCGTATGCCGAGCACGTCCAGGCGTACGGTCACCTCCTCGCCGGGCCGGACCGGGCGCAGGGTGCGGATGTCCTGGCCGAGGTGGACCACGGACACCGGGCCCGGCTCGGCCTCGGTCAGTGCGGCGACGGTCTGCTCGGCCACGGTGTGGGCGAGGACGAAGGTGTGGACCGGCGAGGCCTGGCCGGGGCGGCCGGTGGTCAGCCCGCGCCGGGCCGCGCCGCGGTAGTCGGTGATCTGGGGCTCGGTGACGGTGAGCGTACGGACCGGGGAGGGCAGCGACAGGAGCGTCATACCGGCGTCACCACCACGGAGGAGTTGTGGCCGCCGAACCCGAAGGAGTTCGTGATCGCGGGTCCCGGGGGCACGGCGCGGGGCGTGCCGTGCACGACGTCGATGTCCATTCCTGGCTCCAGCTGTTCGTGGTTGGCGGTGGGCGGCACCTCGCAGTGCCGCATGGCCTGCACGGTGGCGATGAGTTCGACGGCCCCGGCGGCGCCGATGAGGTGGCCGATGACCGACTTCGGTGCGGTGACGGGCGGCTGTGAGCTGCCGAACACCTTCCGCAGGGCCGCCGCCTCGGACCGGTCGTTGTGCGGGGTCGAGGTGCCGTGCGCGTTGACGTGCACGATGTCTTCGGGGGCGAGGCCGGCGTCGGCGATGGCGCCCGACATGGCGTCCGCGGCGCCGGCGCCGTCGGGCAGCGGCATCGCGAGGTGGTGGGCGTCGGCCGTCGCCGCGTACCCGGCGACCAGTCCGTACGTCTTCGCGCCGCGGGCCAGCGCGTCGTCGAGCCGTTCCAGTACGACGAACCCCGCGCCCTCCCCCATCACGAAGCCGTCGCGGTCCTTGTCGAAGGGGCGCGAGGCGTGCTCCGGGTCGTCGTTGCGGAAGGAGACCGCGTTGAGGTTCCCGAAGCCGGCCAGCGTGACCGGGGTGAGCGTGTGCTCGGCGCCGCCGGCGATGACGAGGTCGGCGCGGCCCGTCTGCAGGAGCATCAGGGCGTGTCCGATGGCGTCGGCGCCGCTGGCGCAGGTGTTGGCGACGGTGAGGGCGGGGCCGGTCCAGCCGAGCCGGATGGCGATGTGCGCGGCGGCCGCGTTGGGCATCGTCATCAGCGGCATCAGGGGGTTGACCCTGCCCGGGCCGCCTTCGGTGAAGTGGGCGGACTCCAGGTCGCTGGTGGCGCGCCCGCCGACGGCGTTGCCGACGACGATGGCGGTGCGGCCGGCGTCCGCGGTGGGCGATCCGGCGTCGCGGTGGGCGGCGAGGGCCGCGGCCGTTCCGTAGTGGGCGAAGGGGTCCATCCGGCGGGCTTCCTTGGCCGGGACGAGTCCGGCGAGGCCGTCGAGGCCGCGGACCCGGCAGCCGATCTTCACCCGGTGGCGGCTGAGGTCGAAGTGGGTGAGCTCGGCGGCGGTGGACCGGCCGGCCCGCAGCGTCTGCCACAGCTCGTCCGGGGTGCACCCGCCGGGGGTGACCACGCCCATGCCGGTGATGGCTACGGGCGGCCGCGCCGAACTGCCCCTGGACGGTCCAGGCATTGTCTGCTCCCTAAAGGGTGTGAACGGTCGTCGTCGTGAGGGCGGTCAGATGATCCGGCACTCGCGCGCCGACTTGATGAAGGCCTCGGCCGCGAACTCGAGGTCGGCCTTGGTGTGGGCGGCGGTGATGGCGATGCGCAGCCGGGCCAGGTCGTTGGGGACGGCCGGGGTGACCACGGGGAGGCCGATGACGCCGTTCTTGCGGGCGACGGTGGCGAGGTCGTACGCGGAGTCGTCGGAGCCGGCGATGACGGGGACGACGGCGGTCTCGCTGTCGACGGTGCTGATCCCGGCGTCGTTGAGGGTGTCGCGGAAGCGCTGGGATTCCTTCTGGATGAACTCGACGCGCTCCGGCTCGCGCTGCAGGATCCGCAGGGACTCCAGCGCCGCGCCGGTCTGGGCACCGCCGAGGGCCGCGGAGAAGAGGAAGGGGCGGGCCGCGTAGCGCAGGTGGTGGATGAACTCGGCGGAGCCGGCGACCCAGCCGCCCATGGAGGGGATGGCCTTGGAGAGGGTGCCGAGCTTGACGTCGACCTTCACCTCGTAGTTGAAGTGCTCCTCGATGCCCTTGCCGGTGGCGCCGATGACGCCGAGGGCGTGGGCCTCGTCGACCATCAGCAGCGCGTTGTGGGCGTCGCAGACCTTGCGCAGGTCGACCAGGGGGGCGATGTCGCCGTCCATGGAGTAGACGCTGTCGACGATCACGAGTCGGACGCCGGTGTCGGGGGCGGAGGCGAGGCGGCGCTCCAGGTGCGCGACGTCGTTGTGGCGGAAGCGCACGACTTTGGCGCCGGAGAGCTTGCAGCCGTCGACGATGCTGGCGTGGTCGTACTTGTCGATGAAGACGGTGTCGCCGGGGCCGACGATCGCGCCGACGGTGCCGGTGTTCGCGGCGTAGCCCGAGCCGAAGACCAGGGCCTTCTCGCGGCCGGCCACCTTGGCGACCTCCGCCTCCAGTTCCTCGTGCAGGGGGGTCGTTCCGGCCAGGGCGCGGACGCCGTGGTTGCCGGTGCCGTAGAGGTCGACGGCGGCCTTGGCGGCCGCGACGACGCGCTCGTCGCCGGCGAGGCCGAGGTAGGAGTAACCGGACATCATCAGCAGCCGGCGGCCGTCCTGGTCGGCGTACGCGGAGTCCCGCTCGGCCGTGTAGGCGACGAAGCTGTTCTTCCGGTTGGGCTCGTATTCCAGCTGTGCGACGCGGTCGCGGAAATACGCCAGCTTCGGCTCCAAGCGCTTCCAGGCAGCGGATGAGTTCACGTTCTTCTCCTCGTCGTGATCGTCCGGCTGATCCGGATCTCCATCGTTGCTCCGCCGTTTTTCCGGCTCGGCTCTAGTGGAATTCCATTAAGGCTCGGGGGGCGCAAGAGCGACGCAAGAGCAGACCG
The DNA here is from genome assembly GCF_055585365.1 of Streptomyces sp. NPDC053432. NCBI lineage: Bacteria > Bacillati > Actinomycetota > Actinomycetes > Kitasatosporales > Streptomycetaceae > Streptomyces > Streptomyces sp. NPDC053432. The sequence continues at coordinate 31,345 of NZ_JBVJKF010000029.1, read as the reverse complement.
CCGCTATTCTCTGAATCGCACGACCTTGGGGGACTCGGCCGGATTGACGACCGTTTCGGAGAGTGCATAGTGCTGATCAGACTCGTAGGCCTTGTCACGATCGAGCCGGACGGAGCACCGCCACAACACCTGTCGAGCGCGCAGGCCCAAGTGGCCTTCGCACGACTGCTCATGGAGCGCGCCGGGGGCACGGACCGTGACCAGCTGGCCGAAACCATCTGGCCCGAGGGCCTGCCGGACACCTGGGCCTCCGCGCTGCGCAGCCTCGTGAGCCGGGTCCGTACGTTCGTCACGACGCCCGGTGACCAGCCGGGGGTCACTCCCCTCATCGCGCAGGGCGGCCGTTACATCCTGCGACTGCCGCAGGACGCGGCCGTGGACGTGGAGTGCGCGGAGGTGGCCGTCACCGAGGCCGCCGAGGCGTACGCGGCGGGGGCCTACGCGGTCGCGCAGCAGCTCGCGGCCGGCGCGGTGTCGAACCTGCGCGGCTCGTTCCTGCCCTCCCACGAGGGCGAATGGGTCGACGCGATGCGCGAGCAGCTGGAGGAACTGCGCCTGAGGGCGCTGGAGATCGCGAGCCTGTCCTCCTCGGCCCTGGGCGACGAGCACCACTCCCTGCGCTACGCGGAGGAGGCGGTGCGCCGGGCCCCGTTCCGCGAGAGCGCCTACCGCTGCCGGATGACGGCCCACTCCCGGGCCGGCAACCGCGCGGAGGCGCTGCGCAGCTACCAGCAGCTGCGCGAGGTACTGGCCGAGGAGCTCGGCATCGACCCGGCCCCGGAGACGGAGGCCGCCTACCTGGAACTGCTGCGCACTCCGGAGCCCCGGCCGGCTCCGCGTTCGTGCACCTGCCTGGACCCGGTGCTGATGGGGGTCTTCGAGGTGGACCACCGGGCGCCGGGCGCCCGTTCCCCGTCCGCCGGCTGCGTCACCCACCGGGTGGCGTCCTCCCCCGCCGCCTGACCGGGCCCTGACGTACGAAGGCCGCCGCCGCGGAGATTCCGCGGCGGCGGCCTTCGTACGTCTGCCCCCGCACGCACGACGAGGGCCCCGGCCTCCCCGGGGGGAGGGAGGCCGGGGCCGAGGGGACGACCGCGGGGGTCAGGTGATGGACACCCCGCTGTCGATGCTGATGACCTGGCCCGTCATGCAGTCCTGGTCCAGGAAGAGGCCGACGCTGCGCGCGACCTCCTCGACCGTGACGAAGCGCGGGATCGGGGCCTTGTCCTCCATGCCCTCGATCACCCGGTCCGGCAGGGTGTTCGTCATGCCCGTGATCATGAAGCCGGGCGAGAGCGCGTTGACCGTGACTCCACGGCGGCCACACTCGGACGCGAGGGTCCGCGTGAAGCCGATCAGACCGGCCTTGGACGCCGAGTACGCCGTCTGTCCGGCCGTCGCGATGATGCCGGACGGGGACACGATGTTGATGACCCTGCCCCACCGCTGCCGCAGCATGTACGGCACCGAGACGCGAGCGGTGTGGAAGGAGCCGATCAGGTTGGTCTGGATGACCTGCGCCCAGTCCGCCGGGTTCTGCATGGCCATCAGGCTGTCCTTGCGGATGGCCCCGTTGTTGACGAGGACGTCAACCGGCCCGAGTTCGTCGGAGATCTGCTGGTAGAGGGCCTGGGTGGCCTCCCACGAACCGACGTCGCCGGTGACCAGCACCGACGGGTTGGTCAGCTTCTCGGCGACCGCCTCGGCTCCCTCCCGGGAGCTGTTGTAGTGGACCGCGACCCGGCAGCCCAGCGCGTCCAGCTCCAGCGCCAGGGCCTGGCCGAGGCCGCCCGAGGCGCCGGTCACGAGCGCGACCGGGGACTCCGGCCGCACGCCCGCACTGTTCTTGCTCATGCCGCGACACCGCCCCATTCCATCAGGATCGAACCCCATGTCATGCCGGCTCCGAAGCCGGCCAGCAGCACCTTGTCGCCGGCCTTGATCCGGCCTTCCTCCAGGGCTTCGGTCAGCGCGATCGGGATCGACGCCGAGGCCGTGTTGCCGTACTTCTGGAGGTTGGTGATCAGCGCCTCCTGGCGGAGCCCGGTGTGCGACAGGATCGAGTTGATGATCCTGATGTTCGCCTGGTGCGGTACGACGTGGTCCACGTCGGCCGCGTCCACCTTGGCGTTCTCCAGCGTCTCGCGCACCGTGCGGACGGTGTAGCGGACGGCGTTGAGGTAGATCTCGTTGCCGTTGATCTGCGCGTAGTGCAGGCCCGCGTCCAGCGTCTCCTGGGTGGTGGGCATCCGGCTGCCGCCGGCGAGCACCTTGAGGGAGCCGGTGCAGGAGCCGTCCGCGCCCAGGTTCCAGGCCTTGACCCGGTTCTCGGAGCCCGGCTGCAGGACGATCGCGCCCGCCCCGTCGCCGACGAGGATGGACAGGTCCCGGTCGGCGGGGTTGGCCGTCAGGGTGTGGGTGTCGGAGCCGATCAGCAGGATCGGACGGGGGTCGATGGCGATCAGCGCCATCGCGGACACCAGCCCGTAGACGAAGCCGGCGCACTCGGAGTTGACGTCGTGCGCGCTGCCCGCGATGCCGAGCTCGTGGTGGACGAACGCGGAGGTCGCGGGGGACGGCTGCTCGGGCGTGGCGGTCGCGACGATGAGGTGGGCGATGTCGGCGCCGGTCAGGCCGGCCTTCTCCAGCGCACGCCGGCCGGCCTCGACGGCCAGGGAAGCGGTGGTCTGCCCCGGGTCGACCGCCCGCCGCTCGCGGATGCCGCAGCGGCTGGTGATCCAGTGCTCGTCCACGCCGAACCGCTCGGCGAGCTCGAGACTGGTGACGATGCGTTCGGGTACGGACATGCCCCACCCGGTGATGTCGAAGCCGGTCACGTCACCCCTCGCTACGCCTGAGCCGGGACGAGCTCGACGATCTTGGCGTACACGTCACGCAGCGTGGTCGTGTCGTCGAGGTCGGCGAAGAGGGACTCGTCGGCCGGGATGTGCGGGTACTGGTTCTGGAATCCGTACAGCCACTCCATCAGGTCCAGCGAGTCGACGTCCGCGATGTGCTGGAGCGGGGCGTCGGGGCTGACCTCCGCGGCACCCGAAACGGCCTCGAGCTGGCTCGCCAGTTCTTCGATGGTGGGCAGCGACATGGGGTCGGTCCTCTCTCGGCAATGCAACTCGGCAGTGCGTGTCTGGTTTTCGAGAGCGATAAAAGCCCCGCCCCCGCAAGGAAGGCGCAACACCGGACGGTGGCGCGAAACCGGCCCGTCTTGCGCACGCCTTGCGGGGCATCCGGTTTTCTCTGACGCGAATTCGGAAACACGGCCCGCCGGACACGCAGGAAAGAGGATCAGGATGACAACGGTCGCCCCCAAGTCGGTGGACCCCGAGGTCGATGCGATCAGGCACCACTACGAGGTCAGCAACGATTTCTACCGGCTCCTGCTGGGCCCCACGATGATGTACTCCGGCGGCTACTGGGAGGACGGCGAGGACCTCGTCGCCACCCTGGACGAGGCCCAGGAGCGCAAGCTCGACAAGTTCGCCGAGCTCGCGGGCGTCCGCGCCGGCGTCACCAAGCGGGTCCTGGACGTCGGCTGCGGCTGGGGCACCATGCTCAACCGCCTCACCACCGTGCACGGCGCGGAGCAGGCCGTCGGCCTGACCCTGTCCCGCACCCAGGAAGCGTTCATCGACGGGCTGAACAACCCGAAGATCACCACGCTGGTCCAGAGCTGGGCGGACTACAAGGTCGCCGACGACAGCGAGAAGTACGACGCGGCGTTCTGCATCAACGCGCTGGAGCACTTCGTCTCCTCCAACCTGCCGCCGAAGGAGCGCACCAAGCGCTACCGCTACTTCTTCCAGCAGATCGCGAACGCCCTGAACCCGGGCGCGAAGTTCGTGCTGCACACCATGACCGCCGAGGCGCTGCCGATGAACCGCGCGCTCCTCGACGACCTGAAGTTCCTGCAGCGCTCCGAGTTCGAGGGCTGCCACATCCCGCACCTGCACGAGCTGAGCTCCGCCGCCGAGGGTCTCTTCGAGATCGACGAGATCGTCAACGAGCGCGAGTCCTTCGCGATGGCCTGCCGCGCCTGGCTGGTCCTGCTGGCCGAGCGCCGGGACGAGGCCGTGGCCCTGGAGGGCGAAGAGGTCGTCTCCCGCTTCGAGCGCTACCTCGACATCTTCGCGTACACGCTCGAGGACAAGTTCTTCAACAACTTCCGCGTCACCATCACCCGCCGCTAAGGAGGCCGACGTGGCGAGCATTCTCAACCCGGCCACCGATGGCGGGGCGCTGACCGGTACGGCAGCCGCCCCCGGCGGTGGCGGCCCGACCCGGCACCTGCGGGTCGCGGTCATCGGCACCGGCTTCTCGGGCCTGGGCACCGCCATCCGGCTGCTGCAGTCGGGTATCGACGACTTCCTGGTGTTCGAGCGGGCCGACGAGGTCGGCGGCACCTGGCGCGACAACAGCTATCCGGGTTGTGCGTGCGACGTCATGTCCCACCTCTACTCGTTCTCGTTCGCCCAGAACCCGAACTGGAAGTCCACCTTCGGCAAGCGTGACGAGCTGTACGCGTACCTGCGCGAGACGGCCGACCGCTTCGGTGTGCGCCCCCACATCCGGTTCGGCCACGAACTGGTCGCCGCCCGCTGGGACGACGGCGAGCGGCACTGGAAGATCGAGACGTCGCAGGGCGAGTACACCGCGCAGTTCCTGGTGACCGGCACCGGCTACCTCAGCGAGGCGGCCGTGCCGGACATCAAGGGCCTCGCGGACTTCGAGGGCAAGGTCTTCCACTCCTCGAACTGGGACCACGACCACGACCTGGCCGGCCGCCGCGTCGCCGTCATCGGTACGGGCGCCTCGGCCATCCAGTTCGTACCGCAGATCCAGCCCGAGGTCGGGCACCTGGACCTCTACCAGCGCACGCCCCCGTGGATCGGCCCGAAGAACGACAAGCCGACCACCCCGCTCCAGGCGAAGCTGCTGCGCTCGCTGCCCGGCTACCAGAACTTCCGGCGGAACTTCAACATGTGGGGCCGGGAGATCCTGGCCTTCGTGATGGCCCGCCCGAAGGTCGCCGGGAAGATGCAGAAGATGGCGAGCGACCACCTGAAGAAGTCGGTCCCGGACGAGGCACTGCGCGCCAAGCTGACGCCCGACTACGTGATGGCCTGCAAGCGCCTCCTCTTCAGCAACACCTGGTACCCGGCGATCCAGCAGCCCAACGTGGACCTGGTCACCGACGGGATCGCCGAGGTCCGCGCCAAGTCGATCGTCGGCAAGGACGGGGTCGAGCGCGAGGTCGACACCATCATCCTGGGCACCGGCTTCCAGGCCACCGACCGACCGGTCGCGAAGCGGATCTGGGGCCGCGGCGGCGTGCAGCTTCGCGAGGCGTGGAAGGACGGCATGTCCGCGCACCGCGGCACCACCATCGCCGGCTTCCCCAACCTCTTCATGCTGCTCGGCCCGAACACGACCCTGGGGCACTCCTCCCAGGTCGTGATGATCGAGGCGCAGATCGCGTACGTCCTCGACGCGCTGAAGAAGGTCGAGAAGCGGGGCCTGGCCAGCGTCGAGGTCCGTCAGGAGGCGCAGGACGCCTACAACAAGGCGCTCGACGCCAAGCTCGACGGCACCGTGTGGAACGCGGGCAACTGCCAGAGCTGGTACCTGGACGCCAGCGGCCGCAACCCGTCGATCTGGCCGACGTACACCTGGCGCTTCCGCGGCGCCACCAAGCGCTTCGACCTGAGCGAGTACCAGCTCGCCTCGCAGGTGCGCACCAGCAAGCCGGTACCTCACCAGTAGTACGCCCACGGGATTCGGGAGACGCACCCAGATGAGCACTACCCCAAGAAACCCCGCCGACGAGGCGGTCGCGCAGCCGTCGCGGCGCAGGATCCTCGGCGGCATCGCCGCCACCGCCGTCGCGGTCGTCGGCTGGAACGCGGTCGACCAGACCTGGGCGACGGCCGCCGAGGCCGCGGGCAACGCCAACGTCGTCCCGGTTCCGGGACTGGTCGGCACCCTGACGACGGACGCGGCCACGGTCGGCTCCTTCGGCCAGGACTTCGGTCACCTGTGGGACGACGCGAAGCCGTGGGCGGTCCTGCGCCCCGGCAACATCGACGACATCGTCAAGATCGTCAACTACGCCCGGGTCAACGGCATCAAGGTCGCGGTCAACGGCCAGGGCGGCACCGGCGCGGACATCGAGTCGCACTCGGTGTACGGCCAGGCCCGCGTCCCGGGCGGCATCTCCATCGACGCCAAGGGCATGTCGAAGATCCTCTCCATCGGCAGCGACTACGCCGTGGTCGAGGCCGGTGTGACCTGGGGCCAGCTGACCGACGCCACCCTGAAGCTGGGCAAGACCCCGCCGGCGCTGCCCGACTACCTGTACATCTCGGTCGGCGGCACCATCAGCATCGGCGGCATCGGCGGCACCGTGCAGAAGTACGGCCTGCTGTGCGACACCGTGCAGGCCATCGACATCATCACCGGCGACGGCAAGCTGGTCACGGCCACCCCGTGGCTGCGCTCGGACCTGTTCAACGCCGCCCTGTCGGGCGGCGGCCAGGTCGGCATCATCGTCCGGGTCAACGTCAAGCTGGTCCCGGCGCCGCAGCGTTCGGTCATCTTCAGCCTCTTCTACGACGACGTGGCGACCTACCTCGCCGACTCGGAGAAGATCCTGGCCGACGGCCGGTTCCAGGTCCACGCGGGCGAGATGCTGCAGAAGCCCGACGGCTCGGGCTGGCGCTACAAGATCGAGGCCGGCGCCACCTACGACACGACCCCGCCGAACCGCGACGCGCTCATCGGCGACCTCAGGGACGTGCGGGCCGACGCGGTCATCGAGGACACGACGTACCGGGAGTACATGTTCCGGCTCGACGCGTACGAGGCGTACCTGAAGGAGTCCGGCCACTGGTACCAGCCCAAGCCGTGGCTGAGCATGTTCCTGCCGGCGTCGAAGACCAAGACCTTCATGCAGCTGGTCGAGCGCGAGCTGAACGCCGAGTCGCTCGGCGGCGGGTTCCTGCTCTTCTACCCGTACTTCACCTCGAAGATCAAGAGGCCGCTGGCGGTGCAGCCGAACGAGTCGGTCGGCTACCTCTTCGACCTGCTGCGCTTCCCCAACCCGGGCGCCGACATCCAGGGCATGCTCGCCCAGAACCGACGCCTGTACGAGATCGCGCGCTCCATGGGCGCCAAGCGCTACCTGGTGGGTTCGGTCCCGAACATGACCCGCGAGGACTGGAAGGCCCACTTCGGCAACCGCTGGTCGGCCTTCTGCAGCGCCAAGCGCAAGTACGACCCCAACAACACCTTCACGCCCGGCCAGGGCTTCTTCGCCTGACGGCAGGAGTCCGAGCGGTCGTGGAGTCCCGGCGGGGGCGGGGAGAGGGATCCCGCCCCCGCCTTTCCCCTTTCCTGCACGTTTCCCCGTATCCCCTGGAGGCTTCGGCATGACGACGTACGACCTGATCGACGAGGCGGTGATCGACGCCCCGGCGGACGCCGTCTGGGACGCGCTCCTCGCGGAGTTCCGCGGCGGAGAGAAGTGGTGGGTCCCCGCCAACACGTTCAAGACGATCTCCGGCGCCCCCGACGAGGTCGGCGGCCTGGTGGGCGTCACCGTGCACACCAAGGGCTCCGACAAGGGCGGGCTGAAGCTGCGCTTCACCTCGCGCACCGTGGCCGTGGAGCCGGGCCGACGCCTGGACATCGAGTACGTGGACGGGGTCTTCCGCGGTCCCAGCACCTTCCGCCTCGAACCCCTCCCGGACGGCCGCACCCGGATCTCCATGCACTTCGTCGGCAGCCCGCACGGCTGGCTGAAGATCCTCTCCAAGGTCGCCGACCTGGGCGCGGAGCACTCCAAGGGCACCCTTGCGGCCTTCGAGTCGCTGGACCGTCAGCTCTCGGCGGTCCCGCGGTGACCACGGCCCCCGACCTCACCCACGAGCTGACGGTCCGCACGGACGACGGCGCCGACCTCGCCGTCACCGTCCTCGCCCCGCTGTCCGGCCCCGCAACGGCCGGCGACGTGGTCCTCGTCCACGGCTGGGCGCACGCCCGCCGGGCCTGGGGCACGGTCGCCGACCGGCTGATCCGGGCCGGCCACCGGGTGGTGCTGTACGACCAGCGCGGCCACGGCGCCTCCACCGAGGGCCGCACTCCGGTGTCGGTGGAACGCCTCGGCTCCGACCTGGCCGCGGTGCTGGCCGAGACGGGCGCCCGCGAGGCGGTGGTCGTCGGCCACTCGGGCGGCGGCTTCGCGGCCCTTTCCTACGCGGCCACCTCGCCGTCGGCGGGCCGGCTGCGCGGGCTGGTGCTGCTGGGCACGGCCGCGCACGGCCAGGACACCCCGGACAGTGAAGTGAAGATGATGGGCAACCCCCTCTTCACCAAGGCCCTGCGCCGCCCGTGGCTCGGCCGCAAGCTGCTCGGCTCCACCATGGCCAAGAAGGTCGACCCCGCCCTCCTCGACGTGAACCGCCAGATGTTCGCCGCGACCCTCCCCCGGGTCCGGGCGGACTTCTTCCGCTGCACCCGTGGCTGGGACCTGCGCGGGGCGCTCGCCTCCGTCACGATCCCGGCGGTGGTCCTGCACGGCGAAGCCGACAAGGTCATCGACCCCGCCCTCGCCGAGACCCTCGCGAACACCCTTCCCGACGCCCGCTTCGAGAAGATCGCCGACACCGGTCACATGCTCCCCCTGGAACGCCCCCTGCTCGCCGTCTCCGCGGTGGCCGAACTCGCCTCGCGATGATCGAGGAACTCCTGCCCCCGGGCGTCACGTCTTCGGAAGCCTTCGACGACGCGGCGCCCGCTCCTCTCTTCCCGGCCGAAGCCGCCCTGATGGAGGGCCGCCGGGCCCGCCGGCGCCGCCAGTTCGCGACGGCCCGCGCCTGCGCCCGCCGCTGCCTCACGCAGCTGGGCCGCAACCCGGTCGCCCTCCTCCCGGGCCCGGGCGGCGCCCCCCAGTGGCCGTCGGGCGTGGTCGGCAGCATCACCCACTGCGACGGCTACCGGGGCGCGGTGGCGGCGAGGGCCTCCTCGGTGACCGCCCTGGGCATCGACGCGGAACCGTCGGGCCCGCTCCCCAAGGGCGTCCTGAACCTGATCACCTCCGAGGAGGAGCGCACCCACCTGGCCGCCCTCACCGAGGCCGCCCCCTCCCTCCCCTGGGACCGCATCTTCTTCTCCGCGAAGGAGGCCGCCTACAAGGCCTGGTACCCGGCCACGGGCATCTGGCTCGGCTTCCGCGACGCCACCCTGCTGCTCTCCCCCGACGGCACCTTCAGCACCACCCTCCGCCCCCCGGTCCCCCCACCCGTGGACCCGGTGTACGAGGGCCGCTGGCTGGCCGGCCCCGACCTCGTCCTGACGGCGGTGGCCCGGTCAGCCTGCCGGTAGCACCACCGTGCGCGGCGGCTGTGCCGCCTCCGGGGCGGCGGCCGGGCCGGCGCCGCTACGGAACTCCTGGGGGCTGACCCCCCGCACCCGCTTGAAGGCCGTCGAGAGGGCGAAGGCCGAGCCGTAGCCCACGCGCCGGGCCACCGTCGCGACCGTGGCGTCCGGTTCGCGCAGCAGGTCGGAGGCGAGCGCCAGGCGCCAGCCGGTCAGGTATGCCACCGGTGCCTCGCCGACGACCTCGGTGAACCGGCGGGCCAGCGAAGCCCGCGAGACCCCCACCTTCAGGGCGAGTTCGGCGACGGTCCAGCCGTGCGCCGGGTTCTCGTGCAGCAGCCGCAGCGCGGGGCCGACCACCGGGTCGCTCTGGGCGCGGTACCAGGCGGGCGCGCCGCTGCCGGGAGCCGCCAGCCAGGTCCGCAGGACCCCGATCAGCAGCAGGTCCAGGAGCCGGTCCAGGACGATCTCCTGGCCCGGCTCGTCCTTGGAGATCTCCGAGGTCAGCAGGGTGACCAGGGTGTTGTCACCGCCCCCGGCGGGCCGCACGAGGATGGTCGGCAGCGCGTTCAGCAGCCGCCGCCCGATCTCGCTGGGCGCCTGGTAGGTGCCGCTGAGCATCACCGCCGAGCCGGCGTCCTGGAAGCCCGCGCCCCAGGTGCGTACACCGAGCGCCATGGTCTCGGTGACGTCCTCGCCGTCCTGCGTGCTGCACCGCTGCTCCGGGCCGACGGTGATCTGGACCGGCGTGTCCGGGGCGTCGGCGACCGTGTAGCACTCCGGGCCCCGTACGACGGCCACGTCGCCCGGCCGGATCCGCACCGGTTCCCCTTGGTCGGGCACCAGCCAGGCGTCGCCGTGCACCATCGTGACGACGGACAGCGGGGCCCGGTCCTCGACGCGCAGCGCCCAGGGCGGGTTGAAGACGGACTTGAGGAGGAAGGCCCCCCGGGCCTTGGGCCCTTCCAGCAGGCCGGTCAGCGTGTCCATGCGTACATCCTCTCCGAACTCTCCACGGGCACCCCGAAGCGCCCGCTCTGCCGCGGGGGACGGAGAGAGAGCGGGCGCCGTTCACGGGGGTGTTGCCGGTGCCGCGACAGGGCTGCCTACGCCGCCGACGCGCGGCCGTGCAGGGTCAGTACGCGGCCCAGCGCGGCGAGGGCCGCCGTACAGGCCACCGTGCGCACGACGTTGCCGGAGGTCCATCGGCCGCCGAAGCGGGTGCGGGCCGCCGAGACGTCGGCGCCGGCCCGCGCGAGCTGGTTGTTGAGGGGGATGTTCACGATCGCCGTCACCAGCAGCGACAGCCCGTACAGCGCGAAGGCCACCCAGCCCCAGCGCGCCGCGTCGGGCCGGCCGCCGCGCTGCTGCTGCGCGGCCGCGACCCCGGTCGCCAGGAAGGCGCCCAGGAACAGCAGGCCGAACAGGCCGTTGTCGATGGCCTCGTTCATGTTCCGCATCGCGGTCACGTAGGTGTGGTCGTCGCCGCGGCCGAGGCCCGGCATCACCGAGATGTCGAAGGCGAAGTAGAGGCCGGCCATCAGGCCGGTGCCCACCGTCGCCGCCACCAGGGTCACGGATTGCGTCGTCGTGCTGGTCACTTCAGGATTCCCTTCAGCGTGCGCTCGTACCGCCTCTTCAACAGCGTCGCACCGATCAGCCGGACGGGTGGCGGAATCGTCTCGGAGACGTAGGCGACGGAGCGGCTGTTCGCACCGTCGAACATCCAGGGCTGGAGGTACGTCATCACGCGCATGGGGGCGCTGGAGATCAGCTTGCGTTCCTCGGCCAGGTAGGCGCGTTCACCGAGCCGGTCGAAGACGGGGAAGACGATCCGCTCCTCGTCGCGCAGGTGGTCGCGCAGCACGCCCTCGAAGGTCGACGCGGCCCGGACGAGGTCCTCGCCGCGGCGGTCGATCGCCGTGGACACGGCCGCCATGGCGGCGTCCAGCTCCTCGTGGTCCTCGTGCAGTTCGCGTGCCTGTGCATCGAAGTCGGCGTCCCGGCGGCGCAGTCCCGGCCACAGGACGTCGTCCTCGCTGATGTGGTGCCATTCGACGACCTCGCGGAAGCGCTGCCACCACTCGGCTCCCGAACCCTTCCACGCGGGGGCGGCGGCGCGCAGCCGGGCCGCGTCGCGTCGCATCGCGATGTGCATCAGGGCGAAGCCGTGGAAGTGCGGGGGTAGTGATTCCAGTCCGTGTTCGCTGGAGAACGACTTGGGAGTGGGCACAGGAGCCTCCTGCCGGTCGGTCATGCGCGGTGCGTGCCGTACGTCGTGCGCGGGCGCTTCCCCGAAGGCCCTGCGTACCGGGCGGCGGCCGTACCAGAGTCGCCGCCCGGCAGGCGGGCAGTGAGGGAAAGCGGTCGTGGAGTGGTCAGACGTTCCAGACCCCGCCGGCGGCCGCCTCGCGGGCGAACTCGGAGAAGTCCTTCGGCTTGCGGCCCAGGGCCTCCTCGACACCGTGCACCAGGTGCGCGTTGCGCCCGTCGAGGATCATCGTGAAGAGGTCCGCGAACTCCTCCGGGAGGTCGTTCTCGCGCAGGACCGCGCGGTACTCCTCGTTGGTGACGGAGATGTACTTGATCTCGCGGCCGGTGGCCTTCGAAAGCTCGGCCGCGACGTCGGTGAAGCTGAGCAGCCGCGGACCGGACAGCTCGTAGGTCTTGCCGATGTGCTTGTCATCGGTCAGCGCGGCCACCACGACGTCCGCGATGTCGTCGGCGTCGACGAAGGCCTCCACGGCATCCCCGGTCGGCAGGGCGATTTCGCCGGCCAGGACGGGCTCGAGGAAGAAGCTCTCGGAAAAGTTCTGGTTGAACCAGCTGGCGCGGACGATGGTCCAGTCGGCGCCGGAGGCCTTCAGGTTGTCCTCGCTGACCTCCGCGGCCTCCTCACCGCGACCGGACAGCAGCACCAGACGGCGCGCGCCGTTCGCCACGGCCACCTTGGAGAATTCGGCGACCTGCTCGGCCGCACCGGGGAAGGCGAGGTCGGGGAAGTAGGTCACGTACACCCGGTCGACGCCCTCGAGCGCCGGGACCCAGGTGGAGGGTTCGTGCCAGTCGAACGCGGGCACACCGCTGCGGGAACCGATCCGGACCTGGCGGCCCTGGGCGGAAAGCTTGTCGGCAACGCGGCGGCCGGTCTTGCCGTTGCCGCCGATGACGAGGGTGACGTTCGTGTTCTGAGTCATGAGTACAGTCAATTCCAGTCTCGTGAGACGGGCCATAGCCACAAAGCTCAGTTCCATGTGCGTGCGTCTACGAGTGGTCCGCTCGGAGCACGACGGGGAAAGTGCGGCTTCGGTATGAGCCCGAGAATCGTAGGCACGCGTACGGGGGCCGGGCCAGGTCGTCCCGAGCCTCCCTCGACCCCGTGTGCGGCGGCCTTCCAGCGGTTCTCGAGCGCCTCCGGACGGACCCCGGACGGCCCCCGTACGCGCCCCTGACCTGCCCCTGACCCGACCCCGACGCGCCCCCGACCGGTCCTGTACGGCAGGACTTGAGCGTTCCTCCGGCGCCGCCCGACACCATCGGGCAGTGGAGCAACGACCCGCCCGCTGGGAGGCCGCATGAACGCCACTCCGGACCGTCCGGAGCTCGACCAGTTGTCCGCCGACCTGGCCGGTCTGCTCGGACGGATCGGGCTCGACCCGGCCGGCGAGTGGCCCGCGGGCCGGGACCGCATCGACGTCCGTTTCGCGGCCGCCGCCGCCCGCCACCCGGGCCGGGTCGCCGCCCAGGACGCGGAGGAGAAGGCGACCTACCTCGAACTGGAGTGGGCAGCGGACGACATCGCCCGCCGCCTGTCGGGGCGGACCGGCCCCGGCGCGGCCGTCGCCGTGCGCGCACAGCGCTCGTGCATGGCGTCCTCCGCCGTGGTGGGCGCGCTGCGCACCGGGGCGGCGGTGCTGCCCCTGGAGCCCGGGCACAACGCGGGGCTGCAGGAGTTCCTGATGCGCGACGCCGGCGCCGAGATGGTCGTCTCGGACAGTGGACTGCTGCGCGACGAGATCCCGGTGGCCAAGGCGGGCCGGTTCGTCATCGCGATGCGGCCCGAGGGGGCGATGCACCGCGAGATCCCGCCGCACACGGCCTTCCTGGCGCTCCCCTCGGGCGGCGATCCGGGGCGGGCCGTGGCCCTGCGGCCGGTGTCCCACCTGGACGTGCTGTCCTGGGTGGACGGTTGCGTCCCGATGCTGGAGACCGGCCCGGACGACGTGTGGACGTACTTCCACTCCATGAGCCTGGACCTCGGCATGCGCGAGATGTGGGGGCCGCTGCTCACGGGCGGCCGGGCCTTCGTCGTGGACCGGGAGACGGCGTCCGACGCACACGGGTTCGCCCGGCTGCTGGCCGAGCAGGAGGTGACGGTGGTGACGCAGCTGCCGTCCGCCTTCGCCCGGCTGACCTCGGCGGCGCGCGGCAGCAGCCTGCCCGCGCTGCGGCACGTCCTGCTGGCCGACGAGCAGGTGGACCCCGGGGTGCTGGCCGACTGGCGGTCCGCCGCAATCGCTCCGCAGGCCGTCGTACGCGATGTGTCGGGGTCGCCGACCGTCCTGTGAACAGCACCGCACGAAGCCGACGTACGAGAGGGCCCCGACCGGTGGAACCGGCCGGGGCCCTCGTACGGCCTCAGTAGTTCCCGAGACCACCGCACACGTTGAGCGCCTGGGCGGTGATCGAGGCGGCCAGGTCGGTGGTCAGGTACCCCACCAGACCGGCGACCTCCTCGGAGGTGGAGTAGCGGCCGAGCGGGATCTTCGCCTCGAACTGCTCCTGGATGTACTCCTCGGTGGTGTCCCAGGCCTGCGCGTACCCGGTGCGCACGCGCGCCGCCATGGGGGTCTCCACGTAGCCGGGGCACACCGCGTTGACGGTGGTCCCGGTCGCCGCGAGCTCCTTCCCGAGCGACTTGGTGAAGCCGATCACCGCATGCTTGGAGGCCGAGTAGGGCGCCCCGAGCAGCACCCCGTGCTTGCCCGCGGTGGAGGCGATGTTGACGATCCGCCCCCAGGGCTCGGCCCCGAGCCCGCCGCTGGTCAGGACCTCACGGGTCAGCAGGAACACGCTGTTCAGGTTGGTGTCGATGACGTCGTGCCACAGCTCGTCGGTGATGCCGGCGGTGGCGCCGCCACCGCTGCGGCCCGCGTTGTTGACGAGGATGCTGACGGGCGCACCGTACGCCGTCACCGCCGCGGCGACCAGCGCCTCCACGGCGGCGCGGTCGCGCACGTCGGCGGCCGCGCCCTCCACCGTCAGCCCTTCGGCCCGCAGGTCCTCCACGGTCTGCTTGACCACGGACTCGGTGCGGGCACAGAGGAACACCCGATGGCCGCGGGCTCCCAGATCCCGGGCGACGGCCAGCCCGATCCCACTGGTGGCCCCGGTCACCAGCGCCACGGGCCTCTCCGGAGCCTTGCCCATCGCCTTCACCGTCATCGTCAGCCCTCCATCGCTCGCATGGACGCGTCGAGCGTGTCCCAGCCAACTCGGGCCGCGACGGAAGTGGGATGGAGGCGTCAGATCAGGCCTTGCGCCAGCATCGCGTCGGCCACCCGCTCGAAACCGGCCAGGTTGGCGCCCGCGACGTAGTCGCCGGGGCGGCCGTAGCGCTCGGCCGTCTCGTACGCCGTGTCGTGGATGCGCCGCATGACTCCGGCCAGCTCGTCCTCGACCCGGGCGAACGGCCACGCCTCGCGCGAGGCGTTCTGGCTCATCTCCAGGGCGCTGGTGGCGACGCCGCCCGCGTTCGCGGCCTTGCCGGGGCCGAAGGCGACGCCGGCTTCCTGGAGGACGCGTACCGCCTCGGGCGTGGTCGGCATGTTCGCGCCCTCCGACACTGCCTTGACCCCGCCCCGCACCAGGTTCAGCGCGTCGGCCTCGGTCAGCTCGTTCTGCGTCGCGGACGGCAGCGCCACGTCACTCGGCACGTCCCAGACACTGCCACCGGCGACATAGCGCGCGGACCCTCCACGCCGCTCGGCGTACTCGCTGATCCGCCCCCGCTCCACTTCCTTGATCTGCTTGAGCAGCTCCAGGTCGAGCCCCTTCTCGTCGACCACATAACCACCGGAGTCGGAAACGGTCAGCACCTGCGCACCGAGCGCCTGCGCCTTCTCCACCGTGTAGATGGCGACGTTGCCCGACCCGGAGACGGTGACCCGCTGCCCGTCCAGCTCCTCGCCGCGCACCTTGAGCATCTCGCTCGTGAAGAGCACGTTGCCGTATCCGGTGGCCTCGGTACGGGCGTGGGAGCCGCCCCAGCCGATGCCCTTGCCGGTGAGGACGCCGGCCTCCCAGCGGTTGGTGATGCGCCGGTACTGCCCGAACAGGTAGCCGATCTCGCGGCCGCCCACGCCGATGTCGCCGGCAGGGACGTCGGTGTGCTCGCCGAGGTGCCGGTGCAGCTCGGTCATGAAGGCCTGGCAGAACCGCATCACTTCGGCGTCGGAACGCCCGCGCGGATCGAAGTCGCTGCCGCCCTTGCCGCCGCCGATCCCGAGCCCCGTCAGGGCGTTCTTGAAGATCTGCTCGAAGCCGAGGAACTTCACGATGCCGAGGTTCACGGACGGGTGGAAGCGCAGGCCGCCCTTGTAAGGGCCGAGCGCGCTGTTGAACTCGACCCGGAACCCGCGGTTGACCTGCGTACGGCCCTGGTCGTCCTGCCACACCACCCGGAAGAGGATCTGCCGCTCGGGCTCGGCGATCCGCTCCATGACCCTGGCCTCGCGCAGTTCGGGGCGCGCGTCGAAGACCGGGGCGAGCGTCTCCAGCACCTCCCGTACGGCTTGGTGGAACTCCGGCTCCCCGGGGTCACGGCGCTCGATCCGCTGCTCCAGCGAAGCGAGCCAGGCGGTCGTGGAGGTGATGGAGGTCGACGGCATCAGGGCGGTTCCTCTTCTCTGGGTCCGGGAGAGCCAAGGAGCTGAGCACACGGAGCTGACGGCACGGAGCCGACGGCACACGGAACTGACGGCGCACGGAACTGATCACATGGAACTGGAGATACGGAGCCGGGCACATGGAGCTGAACGTATGGAACCGACCGAACGGAGTTGGACGAACCGGAGCTCGACAAACGTCCCGACCCGTACGGCTCGACGCGCCCGATGGTGCACCCATGCCCTTGAGCGCTGGATGTGCGCGGCCTTCGCCGCCCCTGCCGCAGCAGCCTGACCAGCCCGAAGACCACCTAGACTCCCCCCATGGCCACCCCCACCGCCCTCCGCCTGGAACCCGTGACCGCCGACAACATCGACGTGGTGTGCGCGATACAGGTCCGCCCCGACCAGAACCACCTGGTCTCCCCCGTGGTGAAGTCGCTGGCCGAGGCGTACGTCCACGGCGAGACCGCCTGGCCGCGGGCCGTCGTCGACGGCGACGAAGTCGTCGGCTTCGTGATGGCGTTCCTCGACATCGCCTGGAACCCCGCCGAGGACCCGGCCGACCGGCGCTCCGGCATCTGGCGCCTGAACATCGCCGCCGGCCGGCAGGGCAAGGGCTACGGCCGCTTCGCGGTCCAGGCGGTCACGGCCGAGCTCCGCGGCCGTGGCGCCTCCCACGCCTACGTCACCTGGCACGCGGGCGAGGGCAGCCCCGAGCCGTTCTACCTGGGCCTGGGGTTCCACCGCACCGGCGAACTCAGCGGCGACCAGCCGGTGGGCGTCCTCCCGCTGACCTGAGGGACGACCGAGGTCGAGCAATATGATCATATTGCGACATGACCACGAAGACGCTGTACCTGCTCTGCTCCGCCGCTCCGCCCGTCTTCGACGTGGCCCACGTGGTCGAGGACGCCCAGGCCCGCGGCTGGGACGTCTGCCTGGGCCTCACCCCGACCGCGGCCCACTGGCTGTCCGGCAGCCTCGACGGGCTGGCCGCCCTGACCGGCCACCCGGTGCGCTGGCAGTACAAGCTCCCCGGGGAACCCGACGTATGGCCCACGGCCGACGCCCTGCTCTTCGCCCCCGCCACGTTCAACTCGGTCAACGCCTGGGCGCTCGGCCTGACGGACCGCTTCGTGGTGGGGGTCGCCGCCGAGGCCATCGGCAAGGGCACCCCCGTCGTCGCCATGCCCTGCACGAACTCCGCCCTCGCCGCGCACCCCCAGTTCGACCAGTCCCTGGCCGTCCTGCGCACCGCGGGGGTCGAGGTCCTCTACGGCGAGACCGGGTTCACCCCCGGCCCGGCCGGCCCCGACGCACCGGCCCACTTCCCGTGGCCCCTGGCCCTCGAAGCGGTGGACCGCCGCCCCACCCCCGAGTTCTGACCTCTCAACTGCCGGAAAAAGGCCCGCACGTCCGCCACCAGCAGCTCCGGCACCTCCATGGCGGCGAAGTGCCCGCCCCGGTCGTACGAGGTCCACCGCACGACGGAATCGGTCCGCGCGGCCACGTGCCGCAGCGGAATGAAGTTGTCGCGCGGGAAGTCGGCCACCGCGGTAGGCGTCCGCGAGACCTCAGGACATGCCGGCGAGGCAGCGTGCGCCCTCTCGTAATAGATCCGGGCGGCTGACCCCACGGTCCCGGTCAGCCAGTACAGCATCACGTTGGTCAGCATCTGATCCCGGTCGATGGGGCACCGGGGGTCGCTCCACTCCGCGAACTTCTCCCCGATCCAGGCGAGCAGCCCGACCGGCGAATCGTTCAGCCCGTACGCGAGGGTCTGCGGCCGGGTCGCCTGGATGTCGGCGTACCCCTGCCGCTCACGCGCCCACACCCGGTACCGCTCCCAGGAGGCCCAGGTCCGCTCCCTCTCCTCGGGACTCAGCGCGGCCAGCTCCTCCTCCCCGGGCTCGGCGGTGGCACCGCCACCCGGCAGCAGATTCAGGTGCACCCCCACCACGTTCTCCGGCCGCACCCGCCCCAGCTCCCGCGAAACGGCGGCGCCCCAGTCCCCGCCCTGCACCCCGTACTCCGCGTACCCGAGCCGCTCCATCAACGTCCCGAAGGCCCGCGCCACGCGCCTGAACTCCCACCCCACCTCGGTCGTCGGCCCCGACAACGCGAACCCCGGGATATGCGGCATCACCAGATGAAACGCATCACCGGCGTCCCCGCCATGAGCCCGAGGATCGGTCAACGGCCCGACGACCCGCTGGAACTCCACGAACGAACCCGGCCATCCATGGGTCATCAACAGCGGCGTAGCACCCGGCTCAGGCGATCGAACATGCGCAAAATGCACCCGCGCCCCGTCAATGACCGTCACGAACTGCGGCCATTCGTTCAACCGTCGCTCAGCCGCACGCCAGTCGTACTCGTCACGCCAGTACCGCACGAGCTCGCGCACCTCGGCCACGGGAATCCCGTAGTCCCACCCCACCCCCTCCAACCCCTCGACCCACCGCACCCGCCCCAACCGCTCCCGCAGGTCATCCAACTCCGCCTGCGCCACATCAATCCGAAACCCATCCACCCCCGCATGCTAGGGACCCCCACCCCCAGGCTCGACACACACTGAGGCGGAGCCCCACCCTCCGAGACCGCCTCCCCAGCACAAAACCCGAGCCGGAGCCCCACCTCCACCACCACTCAAGCCGCCCTCCCCAAGACCAAGCCCCACCCCCTCACCCCAAAGCCGCGAGGCCGGAGACGGAGCCCCACCCCCCAGCCCCGCCGGCGTTTGAGGCAGCGGTCTGAGGCGGCCCACCCTCAACGCTCGAGCCGCACCTTCTGGGCGGGGGCCCACCCCCGCAGCACCGCCGGCGTCCGAGCCACCGACACCAAGCCCCACCCCCTCAGGCGTTCGAGCCGCCCTCTCCGAGACCGAGCCCCACCCCCTCACCCCAAAGGCGCGAGGCCGGAGACGGACCCCCACCCCCTCAGCCCCGCCGGCGTTTGAGGCGCGGGGTCTGGGGCGGAGCCCCAGGAAACGGAGAAAGGGCGGGTCGGGGACCAGCTCCGCGCAGCGGCACCCCCACCACGAACACGGTCGACGCACCCTCGCCACCGAACTGCCCAGGCAAAGAGCTGTCCTGAACCCCCAGCCAGTTCTACGCCGACTACTGAGGCCCACCCGCCGAACGGCGACATCCGACGACCCGAACAAAGCCAGACGCAGCCGACAGCACAAACGCCGCCGCCCTCTTAACGCCGTTAACGCCGTTAACGGCGTTAAGACAACCCCCCACCCACCCGCCGCGCGATGAGCAACCCGAGCCCGTCCAGGATCCGCTCGAGCCCGAACTCCAACGCCCCGTCCTGCCCCCCGTGCTCCGCCACCGAAGCCAACGCCGCCCCGAGCGCCGGAAACTCCGCCCCCCGCACCCGCATGACCTCCCCCAGCATCACCGCAAGCTGCGCATCGGGCCCCACACCCCCGGCCGCCGCACCACCCCCGGCCGCACCACCCCCAGCCGCCACACCCCCGTCCGCCGACCCCCCGGCCGCCCGCTCCTGCTCCGCAATCCCCCGTACATGCCCCGCAACCAGCACCACCGCGTCCATCGCCTCGGCCCCGCTCAATCCGCAGCCGTGCAACGCGGAGAGCGCCCGCTCCATCCAGCCCAGCTCCCGGGGCCCCATCACCCGGACCCCGACCGTCGCCTCCAGCAGCCACGGGTGACACCGGAACCCCGCGTACAACTCCCGCGCCCACACCTCCAGCTGATCGCGCCACCCGCCCTCCACCGACCCCTGTACAGGAACCGGCACGGCCGGCACAGGCACGGCCGGCACCGGCAACGCCCCCTCCACCATCAGCGCGACCAGCTCCGCCTTCCCCGGCACATACCGGTACAGCGCCATCTTCGTGACCCCCAACTCGCCGGCCACCCGCTGCATCGACACCGCGCCCAGCCCCTCCGCGTCAGCGATCCCGATCCCGGTCCGAGCGATCGCTTCCAGCGTGAGCCCCCGCTTCGGCCCCCGCGCGGGCTTGGCCGACGGCTCCGGCCCCCACAACAACCGCACGGCCGCGCCCCACTGCTCATCCGCCATCGGACCGAATCCCCTTGCGCTCGCACGAAAACTGCGTCTACCGTACACACTAAATCTTCAGTATCCACCAGACACAATTAACGGCGTTAACGCCGCTACGCCCCACCACCCGCCGGCCCCAAGAACCAGCACCGGCGTAAACGCCGTTAACGCCGTTAACGCCCCAGCGCTCAGCGCCGAGCGCTCAGCGCCCAGCGCCCAGCGCCCCAGCGCCCCCGAGGAGCCCCGTGCCCCGCAGCATCCTCATCTCCGGCGCCGGCATAGCCGGCCCCGCCCTGGCCCACTGGCTCGCCCGCCACCACTTCCGCCCCACCGTCGTCGAAGTCGCCCCCACCCTCCGCCCCGGCGGCCAGGCCGTCGACTTCCGCGGCCAGACCCACCTGTCCGTCCTCCACCGCATGGGCGTCCTCGACGACCTCCGCCGAGTCCAGACCACCGGCTCCCCCATGACCTTCGTCGACGCCCACGGCGAACCGCTCCTCCACCTCCCCGCCCAGTTCGCCGGCGGGGACATCGAGGTCCTGCGCGGCGACCTCTCCCGCGTCCTCCACGCGTCCTCCCTCCCCTCCACCGAATACCTCTTCGGCGACACGGTCACCTCCCTCACCGAAACCGCCACCGGCGTGGACGTCACCTTCCGCCACGCCCCGCCCCGCTCCTTCGACCTCGTCATCGGCGCCGACGGCATCCACTCCCACACCCGCCGTCTCGCCTTCGGCCCGGAAGCCGACTTCGTCACCCACCTCGGCCACTACGCCGCCGGCTGGAGCCTCCCCAACCGCCTGGGCCTCCGCCCCGGCACGGGAACCTTCGGCCACAACGCCCCCGGCCGCCTCGCCGGTGTCGGCGCCCACCGCACCGACCCGGCCCGCGCCCACGCCTTCTTCGTCTTCGCCTCCCCGGAACTCACCTACGACCGCCACGACACCGAGGCCCAGAAGCAGCTCCTGCGCCAGGCCTTCACCGGCCTCCCCTGGCACGTGGACCACCTCCTCGACTCCCTCGGCTCCGCCGACGACCTCTACTTCGACTCCATCAGCCGCGTCGACGTACCCACCTGGTCGTCCGGCCGGATCGCCCTCCTCGGTGACGCCGCCTGCGGCGCGACCATCGGCGGTATGGGCACCGGCACAGGCATCGTGGCCGCGTACGTCCTGGCGGGCGAGCTCTCCCGCTCCCCCGAGGACCACCGGGCAGCCTTCGCCCGCTACGAATCCCTCCTGCGCCCCTACGCCCAGGGCTGTCAGAAGAACGGAGCGCGTACGGGTGCCTTCCTCGCCCCCGCCTCGAAGCTCGGCCTCGGCCTTCGCAACGGCCTGCTCGGCCGCCGCCGCATCCTCGACCTCATGCTGAAGGCTGGCGAAAGCACCTCCACGCTGCCCCTCCCCACCTATGCGACGCCTCCACCCGCCCACGGCGTCAACAACATCAACGGCGTTAACGGCGTTGACGCCACCCCGCCCGCCCCTCGCCACCGTTAACGGCGTTAACGCCACCCCGCCCCGCCCCCCGCCCCCGGCCCGCCCCGCGTTAACGGCGTTAACGCCGTTAACGCCCCCCGAGCCCCCAAAAAATACTGGCCGACTGGTTTCCTCCCCCAAGACCTGCCTACATTGACGCCGCTCCGCAGCGATCACCGCGCGGACGTGGGGGCAGCGACCAGAGGGAAGGCGCACATGACGAGGGTCAGGCAGC
Source organism: Streptomyces sp. NPDC053432 (assembly GCF_055585365.1). Lineage (NCBI taxonomy): Bacteria > Bacillati > Actinomycetota > Actinomycetes > Kitasatosporales > Streptomycetaceae > Streptomyces > Streptomyces sp. NPDC053432. Next base: position 9,314 of record NZ_JBVJKF010000029.1, on the reverse strand, counting down.
AACGGGCCGAGATCACCCGGCAGGCCATCCTCGACGGAGCGGCCATCGCCTTCGACGCCGCCGGATTCGACGGCACCAGCCTCAGCGAGGTCGTCAAGCACGCCGGTGTCACCAAGGGCGCGCTCTACTTCCACTTCCCCTCCAAGGAAGCCCTCGCCCGCACTCTGATCGACGAGCAGTTCCGGATCTCCTCCGGCGTTCCCGCCCTTGAGGAACCGGGTCTGCAGACGGTCATCGACCTCACCCACCAGATGGCGTTCGGGCTGCGCGGAAACGTCCGCGTCCGCGCAGCCGTCCGCCTCGTCGTCGAGTTCGGCTCCTTCACCGACCCGGACCCGTCCCCGTACAACACATGGATCGAGACCTGCCGTACGTGCCTGACGCCGGCCCAGGCACGCGGTGACGTCAAGCCCTCGCTGGACGTCCACGACATCGCGACCTTCCTCGTCGGTTCGTTCACCGGCATCCAGGTCACCTCGCACGTCCGCACCCACCGCCAGGACCTGCACACGCGCATCACAGAGCTGTGGGACTTCCTCCTCCCGGGCATCGTTCCCGAGAACCGCATCCACCGCTTCGCCCCCGCCGGCTCGCCCGAGTGCCGGGCCGAACTCGGGCTCGCCCCCTCCGCCTGACGGCGTGTTCGGGACGGCCTGGCGCAGCGCACGAGGCCGCCCCGAACCGTTAACGGCGTTAACGCCGTTAACGCCGTCACCTCAGCCAGGGACGCGGGCCCACCGGACCCCGCTGCCCGCCTCCGGCAGCCGAGGGCGTTAACGCCGTTAACGCCGTTAACGCCGTTAACGCCCTCAGCACCCCTACCCCCACCCCCATCTCTCCCACTTCGTTAGCAAAACTCAAGCGTGGCGCCCACGAACACCCCTGAACGTTAGTAAAGTCCCTCTCATGACTTCGCCCTCGTCTCAGAGCGACCGAGAGAAGGTCGTCTCCAAGCTCCCCCCGTGGCTGCGCCAGGAGTTGAAAATCCGCACCGCTCAACTGCGGGTGGACATCCAGGACGCCGTCCACCAGGGCATCGCCCACTGGAGCGCACTCGCCTCGGCCCCCTCCCCCGTCGACACCTCCGGCGCCGAATCGTTCTCCACCTGGCTGCCCGCCGGCCAGTGGGAGTCCTTCCGCGCCGCCTCCAAGGACCGCGGCGTCTCCCTCATCCAGGGACTGGCCCAGGCCGTCCACCTCTGGCTGGAGCTGAACCCGGCCCCCACGGTCAAGCGCCCCTCCGTGGTCCGGCGCATCGTCGTGTGCAACCAGAAGGGCGGAGTCGGCAAGACCGCCATCACCGCAGGCACCGCCGAGGCCCTGGCCGAGGATCCGTCGACCCTCCACCCGGTCCGCGTCGCCCGCCAGCTGGCCCGCCTCTCGTCCCCCGAGGACGAGCCCCACCCCGACCCGGGCACCCCGCTGGACCTGGAGGACCTCCCCGGTCTCGGCATGCGAGTCCTGCTGATCGACTTCGACCCCCAGGGCCACCTCACCAAGCAGCTCGGCCAGCAGCCGCTGCCCATCGGCGGCGACAGCCTCACCTGCCACATGGCCGGCGAGGCCAAGGGACCCCTCAAGGACCTCATCGTGCCCATCGAGCACGACCGCTTCGGGGACCGCCTCCACCTCCTCCCCGCCTGCACGGACGCCTTCCTCCTCGACGTCCGCCTCTCCACGGTCCGCGCCCGCGAGGCCGCCCTGGAGCGTGCCCTCACCCCGGTCGAGTCCGACTACGACGTCATCCTGGTCGACTGCCCGCCGAGCCTCGGCCTCAGCATGGACGCGGCCATCTATTACGGCCGCCGCCGCGACGCCGAGCAGCCCGGCGCCTCCGGCGCGCTGATCGTCGTACAGGCGGAGGACTCGTCCGCCGACGCCTACGACCTCCTCACCTCCCAGATCAACGACCTCCGCGACGACCTCAGCCTGGACATCGACTACCTGGGCCTCGTGGTCAACCTCTACGACGGCCGCCGCGGCTACATCGCGACCTCCTCCCTCCAGGCCTGGATGGACATAAAGGATCCGCGCGTCGTCGCCGTCGTACCGGACCTCAAGGAACAGCGCGAAGCAGTCCGTGTGAAGCAGCCCCTCTTCGTCTACGCACCCAAGGGCGACCAGGCCGTGGCCCTGCGTGCCCTCGCCCGGGAGATCTCATGAGCAGCAAGGCAGACAAGCTCGGCGTCTCGGCCTCCTTCGCCCGGGCCCAGCCGGTCGGGGTGAGCTCCCGCCGCGCGGCCATCGCCGAAGCGACGGGGGCCCCCACCTCCGGAGTGGTCCCCCCGTCCGAGGTCCCCATCGAGGCCCTCGCGCACAACCCGTTCAACCTCCGCGAGGACCTCACGGAACTCGACGAACTGGCCGCGTCCCTCATCGCCCGAGGACAGCTCCAGCCCCTCGCGGTCGCCACCCGCATGGCCTTCATGGAGGCCCACCCGGGCGCCACCGACGGCCTGGGCCGTGCCCCGTACGTCGTGATCGACGGCAACCGCCGACTGGCGGCAGCCCACCTGGCCGGTCTCAAGACGATGCACATCCACGTGAACGACGCCCTCTCGGCGTCGTCCTCGGACATCCTCGAATCGGCCCTGATCGCCAACATCCACCGGGTCGACGTGGCGCCCATGGACCAGGCCCGCGCCCTCCAGGAACTCGTCGACGTCCACGGCTCCCAGGCCCAGGTCGCCAAGCGCCTCGGCAAGACGGGCGCCTGGGTCTCCCAGCGCCTGGCGCTCCTGAACCTGACGCCGGAGCTCCAGGACAAGGTGGAATCGGGCGAGCTCAAGGTGGAACCGGCCCGCCGCATCGGCCGCCTTCCCCAGGAGGCCCAGGAGGCGGCGGCGGACGAGACCCTCAACGCCGTCAACCCGCCCCGCCAGCGCACCCACCCCGTTAACGCCGTTAACGCCGTTAACGCCCCCCCGGCCCCCACCCCCCCGGCCCCCACCCCCGCGCCCCGCATCACCATCTCCACGAACTCCCCGGAGACGATCGCGGACGCCCTCACCGCGCACCTGACCCCGGACGACCTCAAGGCCGTCACGGAGCTCCTCATGCTGCGCATTTGAGCGGGGCATCTGAGCCGCACACGCCGGGGGCATTAACGCCGTTAACGCATCACCGTTAACGCCGTTAACGCCCCCACGTGCGTTTCATGTGCGTTTAGAGGTGCGTTTCACATAGGCTGCCTTCGGAGGTACCGATGCCCAACGAACAAGAGAGCCTCTTCGCAGCGGTAGACGCCCTGCTGGAAGAAGCAGCCGCCAAGGACGCGCTCCCCCACCCGGACGAGCGCAAGCGCCTCCGCGAGGCCGCCGGCCTGAGCCAGGACCAGATCGCGAAGGCCCTCTCCGTCCGCCGCGAAACCGTCACCTCCTGGGAGATCGGCCGCACGGCCCCCCGCCCCCCGAAGCGCGCCGCCTACGCCCGCCTCCTGGAGGGCCTGGCCACCCTCCACCCCCTTAACGCCGTTAACACCCCCGCCCCTGAACCCGAGGCAGACCCCACCGAACCCACCCCCACCGTTAACGCCGTTAACGCCCCCACCCCGCCCGAGCCCGCCCCGGAGCCCAGGGCAGAGCCCACCGAACCCACCGCCACCGTTAACGCCGTTAACGCACCCGCACCCGAGGCAGACCCCGACCACCCCACCTCCGCCCCCTCCACGAGCACCCTCAAGCCGGAGGCAGAGACCCAGCCAGAGACCGAAGCAGAGGCCGAGGCAGTCAAGTCAGAGGCCGAGACCAAGGCCGAGGCCGAGACCAAGGCCGAGGCCGACCAGCCCACCGCCCCCGCCCCCAGGCCCCGCAACCAACCCCCCCACCGACCCGGGCCACAGCGCGGGTCCCAGTCCCGGGAAGGGGCGGCCAAAAAGGAAACCCGCCTGGAAGGCAACGGCCCGCTCGCCGTCCTCGACGGCACCGGCCACGCCTACGCCGCCGCCGGCCTCATCCTCGACCACCCCACCACCAGCCTCCCCGACCTCGTCACCTGGGCCCTCACCGAGGCGAACCTCCGCTCCCCCCGCCTCCACCGCAACGGCCGCGACGGCGACCCCCTCCTCGTCCTCACCGCCCCCGCCGTGGAACGGCTCGGCCTCCCCCCGACCCTGGAAGACCGCCGCGCCCTCCGCCTCCCCGACAACCACCCCGCCCTGAAGCAGCTCGCCAAGAGCAAGTGGCAGCTGACCCGTCGCGGCTTCGGCCCCTGGCCCCGCATCTACCGCCCGGCCACCCCCACCACCGGCCGCCAGTGCGTGCAGCTCGCGATCCTCCCCTGGGGCGCCCTGGACCCCCGCGCCTGGGGCGAGGACACCGCCACCCTCTCCGCCCCGGAACTTGCCGAGCTCCTCACCACCTACGCCACCCGCGTCCTCACCCCCCGCGGCTCCACCGCCGTCACCGGCCTCGAACTCATGACGGCCCTGCGCCCGCCCACCCGCGCCGCACGCGACGAAGCCACGAACACCTGGGTGTCGGCCCCGGTCCCCGGCTCCCTCACCCGCCCCGTCGACCCCGCTCCCCCGGAGGCCCCGGACGAGCACCCGGTCGTCGCCTCGCTCTACCCCCGCTCCCACCAGCGCACCCCGGACCAGGTCCTCGACGAAGAGGCCTACGACTGGATCCGCGACCCGGAGCTGCTCACCGACGCCGAGTGCACCCGCACCCACGCCGTCGGCATCGACGTGAACATGGCCTTCGCCGCCGCGGCCAACCGCCTTCCGGTCGGCCTCGGCCCCGCCACCCACGTCACCGCCCCCCGCTTCGACCCCAAGACCCCCGGCTGCTGGCTCGCGGACCTCTCGACCCTGTCCCTCGACCCCCGCCTCCCCAGCCCCTTCACCCCCCACGGCAGGCCCCCGACCGGCCCCGCCTGGTACGCCACCCCGACCCTCGCCTACGCGCAGGAGCTCGGCCACGCCGTCCACCCCACCGAAGCCTGGATCCGCGAGGACCACGGGCCGTACCTGGACGCCTGGTACACCCGCCTCCGCGACGCCTACATGGCGACGATGGCGGACCTCGGCGTCACCCCGTCCCTCTCGGAACCCGACTTCCTCACCGCCATGTCGACCCACAAAACGAACAACCCGACCGCCGCGGCCGTCCTCTCCGCGATCAAGTCGACCGTCAAGGGCGGCATCGGCAAACTCCGCGAACGCCCCCAGGGCGCCGCCTACCGCCCCGGCGAGCCCTGGCCCGCCCTCGAACGTCCCACCTGGCGCCCCGACATCCGCGCCGCCGTCATCGCCACGGCCCGCGTCAACATGCACCGTAAAATGCGCAAGCTGGCCACCGAAGCCGGCCTGCACCCCATCGCGGTCCTTTCCGACTGCGCGGTGTACCTCTCCGACGGCCCCAGCCCCCTCGACTTCCTCCCCCACACCCCCGAAGGCAAGCCCCTCCCCGGCGGCTTCCGCCTCGGCGTCAGCCCCGGCATGGTCAAGCACGAGGGCACCCAGCCCCTCCTCTGGGCCGTCCAGATGCTCGACGAACACCTCAACCCCGCCCGCCACATCAAGGGCCACGACGCAGCGGCAGACGGCGAGTAACGAAGAATGTCCGACATCTCCGACAGCCTGACCAGGGCCGACGAACAGCACTTCACGCGCCCGATCCCCAAATCCGCGGGCGCCCAGATGCGCTACCTGGTCAAACAGCTCAAATCAACAAAAGCGGTCGCAGCGGCCCTGGGCATCTCCCAACGCACCGTCGAGCGCTACGTCAAGAACGAGATCAAGCAGCCCAAACCGGCCCTCGCCGCCCGCCTCGAAGCGGAAGTACGCCGCCGCTGGCAGCCCCTGGTCCGCAAACGCGCCCGCGCCAAGGCCGCCCGCACCACCGGCCTCGTCATCGAGACCCGCGCCCGCTTCGGCTTCACCGCGGCCCCCGGCACCACCGACGACGGCCGCATGCGACGCATCACCCAGCACCTCCCCCCGGAGTACGCGTCCCGGCTCTTCGCCGCCCAGGAGGCGGGCGCCACCGAGTCCCAACTCCGCCACATCGCGGCCGAAGGCCTCCAGGAGCTCTACTTCAAGGACAACGGCTCCCGCGCCGCGAGCCTCCTCGTCGAGTTCACGGACATCGACTACGTGGACTTCGCGTTCTAGCAGGCCCCAAAGCCCCCAGAGCCGCCCACGCCCCCAAACCAGAGGGTCCCGGGGGGAAATCCACCCCGGGACCCTCAAAAGCCCTCACAGGCCCGTCCAGACGCTCGCATCACCCCACGGCGTGCAACGTCCTGCGCCGCTTCGACTCGGCGGCCTTCTTCGCGGCGGCCTGCGCGGCGCGCTTCTTCCGCTGCTCGGCCAGCTGGTCCTGATACTCCGCCACCGCCTGGTGGTAGCTGGCGACATAACCCCGCGCGTCGAGCCGCTCGTCGGGAGCCATCGCGTTCACGGCCGCGACGGCGTCCTCGAACGAGTTGTACCCGGCCAGCATCGGGTTGATCTGGTAGACGCCGTTCCTGACCTTCCGCACGAGCTTCGCGAGCTCCAGGCTCCGCAGCGCGGCGTTGACGCTCGGCCGGCTCAGCTCCAGCAGCCCACCCACAGTGGCCTGGTCGATGAGGATCCGCCCGCCCGGCTCGCTCAGCGAACGCAGCTTCAGCAGCACACGGTAGGCCGCAGGCGGGAGGTCGAGGTCGGAGAGAAGCCCGTCGGCGTTGACCGCAGCGAATCGCAAGGTGCTCACTGAGCTGTCCCTTCTTCCGTGCGCTTCGCCCGGCTAAGCCGACGCGCAGCGCGCTCTTTGGCCCGTTCGGCCCGCAGTTCCGCGATGGCCTGACGCATGTGATCCAGCGACGGGAAGCGCACCAGATCAGGCAGGCTCGTATCGCTACGAATCTGCGAGATGGTGCTGTGCTGCTCCACCTTCACGAACTCACCCGTCATCTCCGTACCCGGGATGAACTCAGCCACCCGGTAACTGTAGGGCGGGTTGAACTGATAGACACCCCGCCGCACCTTGAAGACGATCCCATGAGACATGACGGTGTGCAGCGCCTCCGACGTCTTTGTCCGGCTGACGTCCAGGATCGTAGCCATCTCCTCCTGCGTAAGAGGAATCCGCCCCCCCGCTCGTTGGCACGCGATGAGCAGCAGGATCAGCCGCAACGGCAAGGCTTCCCGGAAGTACTGCGCGATCACCAGGAAGAACTCGAGGCTGTCCATCGAAAACGCGTTTGGCTGACTTTGAGTCCCGTAGAACTCCAGCGGCTTGCGCTCTCCGTCCAGCGTGAGCTTCCGGCTGGGGTACCGCCGGGCCAGACTGTCCAGATCCTTGACCGGAGCCAGCGGCTGACTCCACGCCGAGATCGCGTCATCAACGGGGAGATCAGGACGCGGCGCACGCGTCGGACTCGGCCGACGGCGCTGTGGCTCTGATGACACGAGGATGCTCTCCACTTCGTTGATCTGCAGCAGAGAGTATGTCAACAAGGGTGACACAAGTGTCACGCTCGTTGACGTTCGGCGTGTCTTATGTAACCCCACAGGTGACATATCTCAGCCACACCGCCCCCGCTGGCCAATCCCCGCCGCGCCCCCAACCGCTCCCCCCTCCCCAGCAGTTCGGGGACACATCTCCAGCAAAACGTCAGCCGCGCAGACGTTTTGGCCCAAAAACCGTCAGTACCATTGACGTTTTGCGCTCGTTCTGTCCCCCTACCAGCGACACATCCCCCGAGTTATGTCCCCCCTGAGGGGACATAACTTTCCCCCCGCACCCCCGCTGACCTGCGGCAACGCATCTCCGTACCTTCTATAGGCCGTCTCCTGCCGCGCTGCGCGAACGAAACGCCGTCCCCAACCCACCCGCAGTCACAACTTCCTGACACCCCACCAGCCCTTCCCACCCCCCACCAGAAGCCCGCCACCCCCACCGAAACTGACTGAATCCCATCTCTATCCGCCCCCAACTTTGAAGCAACCCGTTAACGCCGTTAACGCCCCACCCCCACTCCACACCCAAAATCAGCCAAAAAACATCCCACAACCCCCCACACAGCAGCTCCCACGCCCTAACTCACCCATAAAGAACACCCGAAAAACACCCACCCAGCCCGCCCCCGGCGATAACCAAACTCCTGCACACCGAACGCCCCAACTGCCCAGCACACACCGAGGCAGCTCCCCTAAGCACGCAGCAGAACCACTGGCACCCCTGCCCGAAGGCAGGACGTCCCTCTTGGTTCAAAGCGAAGCGGAAGACACCCTGGGACCAGGCCACAGAACCCCCTCAGGCTCACGCCGCGGGCCTGCCACTCCAACCACCGAGCGGAGCCGTCCGGTCCCTGAGTCCGAGCAAAGCCCAGGACCACCTCACCGAAGGAAAGCTCTGAGGTGCGCAGTACCCCAGCCACCAAGCACAGCAAGCGGTTCCTAGTCCGGAACAGAGCAGAAAAATTCCAGCAAGAAGCTGGCTTGGGCTCAAAACGTCCTGGCCCCGAGCGAAACGCGCCAGCCCGTCTGCAGCGAAGCAAAGAACCCCCAGCCGAAGGCCGGAGCACTAGTGCACGCTGCACCCCAACTGCCGAGCACAGCGAAATGGCATCCCCAGTCCGGAGCAAAGCTCAGGACTGGCACGGGCCGGCTCAGACCGCAAAGCGCCTCCACTCCGAGCTCAGCGACGCTGCCCTCTTGGGTTCGAAGCGAAGCGGAGAACCATCCAGGCCGAAGGCCGGGCATTGGGACACAGGACGCCCTGGCCGCCGAGCGAAGCAAGGCAGATGCTTTAAAGGCGCAGGCCTACCCCTGCCGAACCCGGGGCACTAAGTCACGGAGCGCTTCACCGCCGAGCGAAGCGAGGGGGATTCCATAGGCCAGGGCAAAACAGAGAACACCCCAAAGGGAGACCCTGGGCTGGAGAGCAGCCCGCTGCCCAGCGTAGCGAGGCAGATTTCACAGCCCGGAGCTAAGCGGAGGACTATCCCCGCCGAAGGCGGGGAAGCTGGGGCGCGAAGCCCCCAGTCCCCGAGCACAGCGAGGGGGTCCCATAGTCCGCAGCGAAGCGGAGGACCTCCGGCCAAAGGCCGGACACTGGGGCTCGAAGCGCCCCGCCCCCGAGCGCAGCGAGGAGGGTCCTTTGGGTCCGGAGCGAAGCGGAGGACCTCCGGCCAAAGGCCGGGCGTTGGGGCGCGAAGCGCCCCCCCTCCGAGCGCAGCGAGGAGGGTCCTTTGGGTCCGGAGCGAAGCGGAGGACCCCCGGCCAAAAGCCGGACACTGGGGCGCGAAGCGCCCCACCCCCGAGCGCAGCGAGGGGGGTCCCTGCCCAGGCGCGCAGCGCCTGGGGTCCCGCTCCGCGGGAGATC